>DQGR01000051.1 GCA_003524845.1 Patescibacteria group bacterium | reverse complement strand
CCAACCGTTAAGAGGTTTAAAAATCCAAATCCAGCTGCTTCTATAGGCATTATTTAATTTCTCCCGGCGCTTCAGTTTCTTCAAGTCTCACCTGTTCTAAAATCTCCTTTGCGACTAAATCAGGATTTTCAACCGCATGAAATTCGAATTCCGGCTTGGATGCTGCCGTTTGAATAAAAACATCACCGAAATGGAAAAGTGTATGGAAAAACCCTATTATTTTTGGCGTTACATCTTGTATCTGCGTAAGATTCGCATAAGCCGTTTCTTTGTGCAAAATACCTTTAAAATCAAAATCTACAATTCGCTCATTAGTAACTAAATAGACGTTAAAGTACCAAAAAATAAATTTATAAAAAGCGAACCCAAAAACGAATATATACCAAGCCAGCAAAACCCAAAATACTTGCGATGGGAATAATGATTCAAAAATATTAATCCCCAAAAAATTTAGAGAGGATACAAGCGCGGGCAATATTGCCAGAAAAACTATTTCCAAAATTGCCGGAATCAAAGTGATAACATGCGCTCGAAGCAGCAGTATTATATCTTCTTTTTTTTGCTGAGTTTCAAAAGAAACTCCTACTGGCGCTTGAGCAAACATAGCCAGAGGATTCTTAGAATGAATGCTGTGAACTGTGTCTTTAGCTGCATTCTTCATCTGTATTATTCTATCAAAACCTTGGCAACCTCATCTTTATAAATCCAGTAAAAATCAGGTTACTTTTTCTCAATATTGAAAAAAGCACCTTGGCAAGGACTTCCGGACCATTGAGGTATCTGCAAATACCCAGGAGCTCTCAAATTAAATGTCTTACAAAACTCATCACCGCTCAAAGATACCCCATTTATCGTCACATTACCTGTTGTTCCGTTCCCCTGTGAAACGGAAACACTGTTTGCTGAAGAAATTCCCCCGTGTCCCGACACTAAATTCCTAAGCTCATCCATAGAATAAGGGTTTCCTCCCCAACAGGAGGTAGTAACCGGCGTTATTCTTCCGGTATCAATGCCCTCTGTTCTTAGCGCAATAGCAGCATTCACAATGTCTGCCATCTCCGCAGGGCTTAGCCAGGGGTTTGCCCTTCCGCACTTATCAGAAGAAGGGCTGTAGCCTTTCGTATACCACGCTTTATAAACCCAAGGAGAGCCGCCAGCCTTGTCGTATGACTTGTCAACAAAATTACCTCCCCCCGAACCATCTGTTGTATCCCATCCGATCGGTGAAGCAAAACCTCCGTGGGTAGATGCATAATATGTAACAACATCCTCGAGCACCTGCCCTCTTGTTGCATCGACAGCACTTTTCCATGAATCGGGCACACTATCCGACTTTGATTTACTAAACACCTGGCAGGCTTCGGTTGTACAAATTTCTTTACCTTCCACCTTGTACCTGTATGCGTAAGTCCTCGCTGCCACAGCCTGAGCTTTTAAAGCCTCTATATTCCAGCTCGAGGGCATCTCGGCTATTCCGTATAAATAAGTAGTTTCAAAATTCATTTCTCCATACCCAGAAACACGTATCGCCCCTCCCGTATCCTTACCAACAGGCTCTTTGCCGTAATAGGCCTTCAAGATTGCTTTAAAATCCTGTCCGGATTGTGCTCTTCCTCTTGCACCGTACTGGCTCATGCCTTTCCTGTGAGTATGGGCTCCGAAAGAAAACGCGGCAAAATAGCCAGAAGGGGCAGACTCCCTGAAACCTTTAATCGATGCATTGTAGTCATCTGCCAACTCACTGTCACCAATAGTTGCGGTAAACGCACCACTCCTTGCATTAATAATTTCCTGCTGGCGGGCGGAAAGAACCGCAATTTTGCCTTCCAACTCACTCTGGAAAGATTTGGCGCTGGCTATTTCACCCTTTAAAAACTGCTGCTGCTTATCCAGTTGTGATTGCGCTGCCGCCAGCCGCTTGTTGTCATCTGCTAACTTGGCAACCTTTTCACTAATCGATGTAATAATGTTGCGGTCAACTTTGGAAGAATTTTGCTGAAAAGCAATCAATTTTAAGGTTTCTATAGCGTCTCCGGTGGTAAAAAATGTCAAAAGTGGAATATTAACAAAACTCTCAATATAAAATTTTCTGACAGTTGCAGCCAGTACTTCTCTCTGATAAGCAAGATCCTCTTCGCTTTGTTTTAAATCATTTCTAATTGAAACAAGTCTCGTCCCAAGTGATGTGATCTGGAAGTTAAGGCTTTCTACTTGAGCCTCCAGCGGAGTTGTCGCGTTTTTCGATGAATCCAGCTGATCTTGCAACTTATTAATCTCGTTTTGGATGTCGGAAAGTTCGTCTGCTTTTATAGAACTGGCAGAAATAAAAAGGGAAACTATTGAGATTAAAATTAGTATAAGCAGCTTTCGCATCTCAAACCGCACCTCTAATTCTACCAATTAAACTAAACAACAATCTAGCATTTTAACACTCGGACAATTCTCGCATTGACACTAGTATATAATATATTATAGTATAGATCTATGATTACTATTAACGCCCTCAAAATCCGCACTAAACTTGGCAGTATTTTAGATAACGTTTCTCAAAATGGCGAAACGTATATTGTTGAACGATTAGGCAAACCCACGGCAGTCATTGTTCCCTATGAAAGTTTTGACATCAACGGTCAGGAGTCACAGAAAAGACAGGAGATAATCCAAAAGGCAATCAACTCTATTAACAATTGGCGCAAAAAAAATGTCAAAAAATATTGGACTACCGACTCAGCCATTATCATCCGCAGGATGCGTGATGAACGTTCTAAACATCTCCTCGATGTTGCTGAAGGAAGGCAATGAATTTAGTCTTGGACGCTTCGGTAATTACCAAATGGTTTTTTGAAGAAGAAGATACCGACCAAGCCCTAAAACTTCTTGAAAAACATAAGCTCGAAACAATTCAAATCAATGTACCGGTCTTATTATTTTTTGAATTCGGGAACACGGTTGTCAAAAAATTTAGAGAGGATATTGACACACGAGAAGAATTCAATCGTAATCTAACTGATTTATTTTCTATACAGCTCAGTTTCGCCGAAACTACACCGGATTTACTTAAACTCGTTTACTCCGTTGCCAGCAGATACGAAATCACATTCTATGACGCAATTTATGTCGCACTAGCAAAAAGTCTCAAGTGTGACTTTGTAACCGCAGACAAAAAACTCGTCGAGGCAACTAAAACACTCAAGTTTGTCAAACTCCTTTAATTTGACTAAAACGCCGAATTCTGTAATACTAGTATTACAATGATTGCCAGAAACACCCAAATTTTATCCGTTTCCCTGCCTAAAGAAATAATGGCTGATGTCGAAAAAATGGCTAAAATCGAACGCCGAAGCAAAAGCGACCTGATTCGCGAAATGATCCAATTGTATCGATCATGGAAATTCAAAAGGGATTGGAAGAAAATTAGAGCTATGGGCGAAGACATTAGAAAAAAATTTAACTTCAAAAACGAAGACGAGCTTTTTGAATACATCCACGGTGATTAGAATCTGCCTCGATACTAATGTAATTATATCCGCAACAGTTTTTTCCGGAAAACCTCAGCAGATTTTGGAACTGGCAGAAGAAGGCAATGTCCGGCTAGTAATTTCAGCGGCCATTTTGTCAGAAATCAGAAAAGTGCTCAGTGTAAAATTCTCAAGGGATGATACGGAAATCAAAAGACTCGTCAAATCGTTAACGGATATAGGGGAAGTGGTTTACCCAAAGAAAAAAATCACTGAAATCAAATACTCCCCAGATAACAGAATTCTCGAATGCGCTGTTGAGGGCAAAACCAACTATATTGTTACCGGTGACAAAAAACATCTTCTACCGCTTAAAAAATTCAGAGGAATAAAAATTGTTACAGCCAAAGATTTTCTACAAGACCTCAATTTACCGAAGTTTTGACCTTACAAACTCAATTATGCTTTTAGCCGCATCAAAAGCTCCCTTTGCTCGTTCCTTGCTAAAAGTAAAAAGTTCGTTATCGAAAGGATATCTAGTAGTCGCATAATAGGGAAACAGTGTTTCAACAAGTTTTTCTAGTTTTTTAAAAGTCTTATCAAACTCAATACAATCTTCTAAAAGTCTAACAATATCGTGGGTTTTGCGAAGATGTTCCTCTTTGTAAAGTAAATAAGCCTTCAGTGCTTTTTCCGTTGTTTGTTGAGCACTAAAACACGCCCCTGAGTACTCGCCAGTTTCAATATTGTGCTTCGTCCACCGAAGATCATCGTTTGCCTTCTTGAACCATAATTTATACTCTTCCATACAAGATCTTACCTTCTTTTAATATCTGGGAAAAAAAACTGTTTTTCTTCGGAAGCTCGCGAGCTTCCTTTGGAGTTAAAACGATAATATCCAAGGGTACATTCGACCTGACGCTTGATCTAACCTCCCGGACTCTATCAAAGTAGTCCTTGTTTGTCTCCTTAATTACCAGAATGTCCAAATCACTATCCTCCCCTGCTTCGCCTCGGGCTGCAGAACCGAAAAGTACGATTGCCTTTGGTTTGTTTTTCTTTAACTGCTCAACAACAAAATCTGTGCTCGTCATGGCTATATCTTAACATAATCAGCCTGCGCTAGCCTGCGCCTTAACAATTTAATTGCCTTAATCACTAGTCCCTAACTAATTATCGAAGGGCTATAGTCCTGAGTTTATCTTTTGAAAAATAGCCTACCCCAACAACCCTTAAAAGGTCCGACCTTTTAAAACCTTTAAAAGCACCAATTTTCAAACCTAACCCACTCCCGATGTGTGTAGATAGTTAGATTCTTTCAAATTGCTAAAATGCTAAGTTTTAGTTTACCCTGAATTTGATGAAGGGAAGTGCTTGCCCTGACTTTATGGAAGGGCTGTAGTGCTGAGCGTAGTCGAAGTGCTAAACTGAAATTGACGGAATGAAACTTCTCAGAATACTCCTATTTAGTCTGATCATCTGCTTTTTAATTATCGCTCTGCATCATTCTAATCTGGCGCAGGCACAAGGCAACGAACCCACAATTGAACCTTCTTTTAGAGACGAAAATACAACTGGCGTGACTATTACTTATACCGGTTTAATTGCGCAACAAGATTACTGGGTTTGTTGGGACAATGACAAACAAGATTGTGACGATGATGCTGGAGCCGGCAGAAAAAAGTTTGAATCTGGTTCTGATAAAACCATCTCTGTTGTTGTATGTGGTAAAGGTGAAGGTAATGTAAAAGAAGGTGAATGCGGAAACGACGACTATTTTCTAGCACGAGATGACTATAATGTTCGCCTATATCGCCATCAAGAAGATGGTGACGTTTGTTGTGATAATGAAAACCTAATTGCCGAAGCAAAATTTGATATAAAACACTTTAAATTCGACTATGAAATCACCCCACCAAACCCTAAAACCGGCGAGCCGATTACTGTCAAAATTCTAGAAACCCGCCGTCCTCATGACGACAAAGGCAGAAACGACTACGATATCTTTCTGGAAAAGAGAAACGGCCAAGATATAGGAAATGAACAAAATTGCAATGCGGTTCCAATAGGCGATAGGGGTGGATTTGATACTGAGTGCACTTTCCCAGGGGTAGAAGTGGGAGAATACCAATTTGATATCAATGAATACGGAGAAGACTTCACTTACTACATTGTAGAATTTACCGTAACCGACACTGGCGGTGAAATTGGCGATGAACATTGGGATCCCGACGGTAAAGATAACATTGATAACGGCCTTGGCGCAGGCCCACCGGGCAAAAACCCATGCGCTGGAGGAACTTGCAAAACAGCTCTTGGCAACCTTTCAACTGATATCGGCGCATTTTCTACTCAGTTCCTCTCAATTGCCATCGGCTTAGCAGGCGGAATTGCGCTTGTTCTTATGGTCATAGGTTCTGTTCGAGTCTTGATGTCATCCGGCGACCCCAAAAATGTCGGTGCCGGCCGCGACATGATAATTGCCGCAGTTGCCGGCCTTTTGTTTTTAATATTTTCCGTTCTGATTTTAAAGTTTATTGGCCTAAATATCTTAGGCGGCATAGTTTAACATGGGGAAAATCTTCAGCCTGATCTTTGTTTATATTTTTTCTTCTCTTGTTCTTACCTTTATAAACAACCCAACATACGCGGATCGCTGCGCTATCTCATTTAACCCAACCGCTGATGGCAACCAAGAGTTCGAAATCCAGTTAATGGGCCAACCAAATGGTTTTTTTACTGCTACAATTACAGATCCAGACAACCCTACTGTCATATTAGATTCTTCTGGCGCTCAAACGGACAGTATTGGAAACGCAATAATCACCTTACGAGCACCCAGTGCTGCTGGAACATACACTGTGAGTGCAAAGGATGTATCAGTCGGGTCAAATAATGACTGTTCTGGTACGGATGAGATTACTGTATCAACCAACGTTGGCTCCTGCGCCGGATTCTTAGGCTGCATTGGCGGCATAACCGTTAAAGACCTGAAATTTACCAACTATACAACTTTTATTGAGGAACTAATTAGCAGCATTTTACCAATCATTCTTGGCATAATCGCCTTCATTACAGTTATCATCATCATCATATCCGGAATCCAATTTATTACTTCCTCCGGCAACCCCGAAGCAGCGGCAGCGGCCAGAAGCAGGTTAACACTGGCGATCGTCGGTTTTGTGATTGTTGTCCTTGCCTTTGCTATTACCCAAATTATCGATAAAATATTCTTAGGGGGAAGTGGGGTATTTTGATAGCAGCCAGCTTACAGGTATCAGCAAGCAGGTAATACAAGAATCATCCCTGAACGCTGCATCCTGAAACCTGAAACCTAAACAACTATGAAACTTGCATTCAGCATCAAAGAAGTTTTTCCTCCCGCACAAATAACCGGGTACGGTGAAGCTTCCGGCGTTGGCGTTTTGGCAAGCGACATTATTTTGATTCTAACCGGCGTTGCCGGCATCGTTGCCATTATCTTTATAATTATCGGCGGCTTTAAATTCCTAACATCCTCCGGCGACGAAAAAAAGCTTGCCAGTGCCACCGGTACTCTAACCTATGCTATTATAGGTTTAGCAGTCGTCATACTGGCTTTTGTAATTATCAAAGTTGTGCAGTATTTTCTGAAATCGGAGATACCGATTACGTGATAGCAACTAGCATACAGGGTTCAGGATTCAGGGTTTAGGAATCAGGAATCAGGCATAATGAATGGCAAATGCATACAAAGGTTACAGAAATCTAAAAGCTTGGGAGAAAGCCAATAAACTCGCCCATTTAGTCTACGATGCAACCGAAAATTTTCCAAAATCCGAAATTTTTGGTCTTACCAGCCAAATGAGAAGAGCAGCCTTATCAGTACCCGCTAATATTGCTGAGGGCTATATGCGAAGCAGCCAAAAAGATAGAAAACATTTTTATAACATAGCTCTAGCATCTCTATCCGAACTTGAATATTACATAGATTTTGCACTAGAAAGAAAATTCTACAAAGACAATACTCACAACCAGCTAACATCAATTCAAACAGAAACTGGCAAAGTACTGACAGGTCTTATAAAATCATTTAATAAAGCCTGAAACTGTAATCTGAATGCTGAAACCTGTAAACTATAACCTGAAACCTGTGACCTGAAACCTATGAACCTCCTCGCCCCCCCAATCATTGGCAAAATAGAACCGCCAGCTGGCACGCCGGTTGCCGGAGACAACCCTAGCGTATTTATTGCCGGTTTAGTCAGAGGCGGTATTCAACTCCTATTGATCGTCTCTTTCGTGGTTGTTCTTCTCTGGACAATTTTCGCAGGTTTTAGATTTATAACCTCCGGCGGTGACCCTAAATCAACGGGCCAAGCTTGGACCCAAATGTACATGGGCTTAGTTGGTATGCTTATTATTTTCGGCTCCTTTGCTATAATCAAATTGGTCGAAACATTTTTCGAAGTAAGCATTATTTCTGGAGGCTTAATTTTGCCTACACGATAACCTTTGAAGGGAGGTGAGTTGACACAATATGCTAAGTGTTCCTAAAAGAATCGCTGCAGCTGCACTGTTGCACGCAACTGCCTTGGCAGCGCCAATGGCCGTATTCGCTCAAACTGATCTCGTTCCGGAAACGATTAGACCAATAAACGACATCGTTAAAGTAGTTAGAGGCGCTATTCAATTTATTCTTGTAGTTGCCTTTGTGCTGGCATTTATTTTCTTAATAATTGGCGGTATTCGCTGGATTGTCGCCGGAGGAGACGAAAAAGGTGTTGCCGGTGCCCGCGGTATGATAACAGCAGCTCTCATCGGTCTTGTAATCGTCTTGGTTGCCTATGCTATTATCCGACTCGTCGAAGTATTCTTCGAAGTCACTATTATTTCAGAAGGTGTTACTATTCCTACGTTAAACACTGTCAATTAGCCAGAAAGCCAAAGTGCGGCAAATCTTAGCATCCGCTGTGTCAATTCGCACCAGTAAAGGCTAGACTTATGAGAAAAATCTTGAGTCTGCTTCTCGTCCCAATTTTTAGTCTGGTTATTTTTCTGACAAGCTATTCGCCTGCATTCGCAGCATGCACCATTACTAGTTTCCCAGCAGAAATCGCACCTAGATCCTCATTTGATGTATCAATAACCGGAACCCTTAACGCAATTATTACGATCAGAATCATCGAAACTCGTACCAGTACCGATACTGGTATTAACAATGGCGGAATTATCACGGACCCTAGTGGTTTTACTGTGAGCCTAACTTCGCCAACATCAGAAGGTCGCTATACGATTCAAGCTGAAGAAACAATATCAGGCGGTGGTAGTACACTCTGCAATGCCCAATTCTTTGACGTTTCGTCAGATGCCTCAACAGTTAGCAACCCTAACGCACCGGCAGAACTGGGTGCAATTGTAAAAGTCATCGAAAATATAATTAAGCTCTTGGTCCCTGTAGCGGCCATTGCCTTTTTCATAATGATGATAATCGGTGGAGCTCAATTCATATTTTCCGGNNGTGCAAAACGTCACCGGTGTAGATGTAACTACCGTCGTTTTCCCGACTTTATAAATGACCAATGACGAAACTCCAAAATCCAAATATCAAAGAGATATTTATGACAGAACTTACGAATTCGCCATTGAGGTTGTAAAGTTTACGCGATTATTACCAAAATCTACAGAAGCAAACGTATTTGCTAAACAACTAATTAGATCTGTAACTTCTATAGCAGCGAATCTCCAGGAAGCTGACGGTTCTAAAACTCGTGCAGAATTCAGACATTCAGTATCAATTAGTAAAAAAGAGGCAAAGGAAACTAAATTGTGGCTAAAGATGATTTTCGATCTGTACCCAGAGCTATCTGGTAGAGTAAATAATTACATAAACGAGTGCGAAGAAATTATCCGCATCTTAGCTTCAATTGTCATCAAAACCCAAAAGTAATCATTTTGGGAATTGGTCATTTGAGTTTGGCAATTATTTCTATTTGGTCATTGGAGTTTGGTAATTGTCAATTGTATACTTAAAGCATACCCATGCTGTCCATGGCTTTTCGGTCTGCGCAAAAACTTGCATTTGTCACAGTAGCCTTCATCCTATACGCTATACCCTATACGCTGTACGCTTCCCCTGTCCACGCTCAAGCTCCACCCGATCCTTTTCCTTGTGAAAATCCGATAGAACCAAACCCCGAAATCTTAACTCATAATTGGATGGTCAACGAAAACCGAGAGCCAGAACCCCAAAGCCAACTCCATAATAAAATAGCAACCAAAGCTGGTGCTGAACATTCAGAAGTCACTGCCGAATATACGTTTGAATTTACAGTAAATTTTTCGCAGATGGGTGCATTATTTGGTCCAACCAATTCAGATTACAACGAAGGAGAATATCAGCAAGAAGATCATAAAAACGCCAATATTAGTGAACTCGACCAAGTTGATATTAGTAAATACAACGGCCCCGTCCAAAAAGCCGGCAACCAGGTTATGCTCGATGCTTTGAGAATTAAATACGTAGATTATATTTGGCGAAACCCACACCTGCAGGAAGCTTCAGACGAATTCACAAATACTAACGGCGATAACCCCAGAAGCATTTATGAAATGCACCATGACTTTGGAGAACAGTTACCGGATTTAGATCCCAATACTTCTAACCCAACTCC
>DQGR01000076.1 GCA_003524845.1 Patescibacteria group bacterium | reverse complement strand
ACACTAATGCTTGACAGTATCTTATTTCTATCTTCAGTTCAAACCAGCACCTCTCAAGGAAACTATGTATACCACAGGAATAGACAGGAAAAATAACATTCAATTCTCATGCTCTCCTCTCGTAGGTACGACCCTGTTCCCTGAAACTCGACCAGGAGACGAACAGTTTGACGTTGAAGCAAGCGCAGTAAGAGACACTACGTCTATAGCGCTCGAGGTTGAAGGTGAAACTCTGAAGTTTCTCACAAACACATCAGTTGAAACTGGAAGTATGGAGCCTGCTAAGTTCCAGATTATTGAAAACACAGACAAGAGGCTTACAGCTCTTGGTCTAACCGAGGGAACTACTGACCGAACTATAAACGCCGTGGTTGTTGATAAGAAAACTGGATTAGGTGTATGGTCGAAAACATCAACTACAAGTCTTATACCAGACGTACCCAACAGCCAAGCGTATTACTACTCCTGTAACTAAATCCTAAGTTCAACCACTTCAACTACAAGAAGTATTTTGTACTGCGGATTTTTTCGAGGTCTAATGCCTTTCGGGATTCTGAAAAATGGGGTGGGTGGAGGGGTAATATCGACTCGAGTTTTGTTATACTCAAGAGAAGATGAAAATGCAACCGTTCCGATGGGTTACAATAATTCAAGCAATTCTGGTTCCGGTTCTTTTTTATGTTTCAGGGCCGCTTAGTTCTCGGTCTGGAGTAGAGTATTACTTCATGGTTTTTGTTTTTCTCCAATTCCTGCACTCACAAGAAGAACAATGGAGCAACTTCCATGAGAGGTGGCCTTACATGAAAGTAACGGGTTTGCAGTTTGCGGTCTTCGAGTTGGTATTTCAACTTGTATGGATGCTTCCGCTGTTTCTTAGTAATTTTCCTGGACGTGATTCTATGCTTTGGTTTTTCCCGCTGCTCATGTTCGCTAACGGCGTATGGCATATAGTCTGGTTCTGGTTTTTCGAAAAGCTAAAGAGATATGTACCTGGATTGATAACAGCACCCATTTTTGTAATAGCTTTCGTTATTATGTACTTGAATTACCTGATCTAGTATTTAGGCGGTTGCATAGGCGTATTGTGGTTGTAGGTCAAACCATCTGAGGGTATAATAGACACGTTCGAAGTAAGCTAGTAATGAGTTCCAGTTCTGACTCAACTGGCTCACAAACGCGATGTAAAAACAATAAGTCTTAATCATCTACAGGTGTAAGGCTATTTCACCTGTCAGGTATAAAAACCACCCCGGATTTGAAAAATTTACCCCAAAGATAAAAGAGTACAGGAACTTCTTGATTGAAAATGCGTCATTATTAGTATAATGACAATCGTATGGGTAAAGAGAAAAAAGAACATTTTGAGATTCTGTTGAAAGCGTGTCTCCATGTTATGTATAGGGTTGCCTTAAGACTTACCAGAAATAATGAGGATGCGCAAGATTTGGTCTCTGATGCTACTGTTTTGGCATGGAAGAATTTTTCCAAGCTTCACGATACAAGGAAATTTAAGCCGTGGATTTTAAAAATAGTAACCAATACATATATTAGTCAATATAGGCGAAAAAAAATGAATCCCGATCCAATTATCTTGGGAAATAAATCCAATGAAGACGAAGAGTTCTCCTTATTTGATGTGCTTTCGGCCCCTTTCCTTCTTTGGAATAATAACCCAGAGAAAATATTTTTGGATTCGTTACTTCGCCAAGATATTTCCAGAGCAATTGACGAGCTGCCTGATGAGTATCGTCTAGTCATCACCCTTTGTGAGTTAGAAAGTTTACCTTACCAGGAAGTAGCCAAAACGCTTAATCTCCCAATTGGTACTGTGCGTTCAAGGCTTCATCGGGGGAAGTCTCGGCTTCAAAAAAAGCTATGGTATTACGCCAAAGCGAAAGGGTTTCTAAAACCCTCCTTCGCTAGGGCTGCGGAAGGTAAAGGAGTATAAAGTGAAGATACTATCTTGTTCGGAAGCGGTGAGTCGGATGTTTGAATTTTTAGAGGGAATTGTTACTCCCGAGCAAAAAAAAGAGCTCGATAACCATGTCGAGGAGTGCCGACATTGCTGCGATAGGTTTGAATTTGAACAGCTCTTTAAGGAAAAACTTGTTGCTGTCGCCTCGCAGGATAAAGCTCCTGAAAAATTGGTTAAAAGAGTGGGGAAACTTTTAAAGGAACTTTTTTGAAAAATTATCGTCGTCTATATTAAGAAGGAGAAAATAATCATGGTAGTAATTGCGCAAATGCAGGATAAAAGAGAATTAAAGGCCAAGATTAAAGAGGCAGTATGCCACATGTATGAGGAGGTCTCTTTAAATCCTTCGTATCAATTTCACTTTCCTGTTGGAAAAAATGCTGCGCGAGAAGTGGGTTACCCAAGTGAAATGCTCTCCAAAATACCGATACGGGCCCTCGAATCTTTTGCAGGGGTCGGTTATCATTTTCAGAACAATACCATCAAAGAGGGAGACAGTGTTTTGGATATTGGATCAGGTTCTGGAACAGATCTATTGATAGCGGCACAATTAGTTGGATCAAAGGGTAAGGTGGTTGGTGTGGATATAACTGATGCGATGATTGAAAAATCACAAAAGGCTATTAAAGAAAGCGGTACGAGTAATGTTTCGGTTGTGAAAGTTGACGGCGAAAAACTGCCTTTTGCTAAAAACACTTTTGATGTTGTCATCTCAAATGGCGTCATTAACTTAATTCCTGATAAGAAAAGAGCTTTTAAAGAGATTTTTAGAGTATTAAAATCAGGCGGAGTGCTGAGTATTGCTGATATTGTTTTGGGTGAGCCGATTTCTGAGGAATCAAGACAAAACCCTACACTTTGGGCAGAATGTGTCGTGGGAGCAAGCTTGGAAAGTCTGTATGTAGACATGATACAAAAGGCTGGTTTTTCGGGCGTGGAAATAATTGATACATTGGACTACTTTGCCAAAAGCTTATCAAGAAACACCAGAGACGTTGCGAAGGAATATCAGGCACACTCGGTTATCTTGAAAGCAGTGAAATCCCACTCGGTTAAAACTTCAAAGGGTGAAGGAGGTGATATAAATGACAAATAATGTAGTAAATGGGGTAAATGTCGACCAACTCGTTCAGACTGTAAATCTAATCAAAGACAAGCCCGATATTGCAAAATTTACCTTTCGGGCTAAGAATGAATGGATTAATGGTGGCCATTCAAAAACCACGATTGGTGGATTTTATGGAGCAGGTCAAGAAGATTCCTCAAGAAAAGAACCTTTTGTTTTAGAGGGGGATGAGCCGTCAATCCTCTTAGGGGAAAATCACGGGCCAAATGCAGTCGAGGCAGTGCTTTACGCTTTAGCTTCATGTCTAGCTGTTGGTTTTGTCTATAATGCAACAGCTAAAGGAATAAAAGTAGAAAGCTTGGAGTTTAATCTCGAAGGCGATCTTGACTTACATGGATTCCTGGGGTTATCGGAAACTATCAGGCCAGGATACCAGAACATCAAGGTTAACTATAAAGTCAAAGCAGATGCCTCAAGAGAAAAATTAGAGGAGCTCTGTGAGTACGTCCAAAAAACATCGCCGGTTTTGGACATCATTAAAAATCCGGTATCTGTTTCTATTAATCTGCAGTAACATAAAAGGGAGAGGCGCCTCTCCCTTTTTGTTCACGGGTTTATGAAAATAGAATTCTAATGTGTATTGTAATAAATTACCTATCAACCCTTGAGAGTCTGTATAAATTCCGTTCAATTGAGTTAGTAGGAATCAAATCGCTGGGCGCTAACTTTCGCTAAAGTTAGAGAAGACGTCTTGCTATACGAGCCTTAAGCCAAGCATGGCGTCCTCCGCGACTCACTTTTTGACATGTTTAAGAATAGGATGTCCCAGCAGCATAAAACAAACTGCAGCTGAACACGGAAATTTTTAGCGTATGTTTCCGCATATTCACTCCGCACTTTCGCATCGTTGTGAGGACTCCCCGCCTTAGGCGGGGTTTCTTTTATTATTAGTCCGAAATCCCGTACCGAAAGCCCCAAGTAGACCATTTATCCCTGCCATACGATGGCGGGGCTTTCTGATACTGGGGTAAGCGTCAACTCTAGTGTAAAATACTTCCAGATACATGGTAATAAATGCGCTTACCCGACTAAAAACCGCCATTCTCCTGCTCATTCTCATCGGTCTGGTTGTCCACGTAAACAGCATATTTAACGACTTCGTCCTCGGTGATGATACGGATCAAATCGTTGAAAATCTGCAAATACGAAACCTCGTCAATATTCCGGCATTTTTTTCCGGCAGTACGTACTTCCGGCAGGAAAGTAACCGCGCCTTTGGGCTCTATTACAAACCGGTGATGATGATTACGTATACGCTTATCTATCAGATTGCCGGCGCTGACCCACTGTTGTACCACTTAGTGCAAGTTCTGCTGTTTATTGCCACCAGCGTTGTACTACTCTTATTGTTTCGTGAATTTTTTTCGCCGCAGCTGGCCTGGTTTTTGGCTGTCGTGTTTGTCGTGCATCCGGCCAATACCGAATCGGTATATTTTGCCGCTGCCCTTCAGGATGTGCTGTTTATGCTGTTTGGGACAATGGCGCTCCTACTTCTCGTGCGCGGTCAGCCACTGGCAACTCTGCCAAAATCATTACTCCTGGGCATACTGTTACTCACTAGTATGTTCTCAAAGGAAACCGGCGTGGCTTTTTTGCTGATTGCCGGTTTGTATGTCTTCTTTTTTGAGCGAAAGTTTTTCAGGCGTATGCTGCAACTTAGTTTGGGCATGTTCCTCATCTATGTATTTTTCCGGTTTGGGATTGCTCATATCGGCTTTGGCGAGCAGGCGATTGCCCGCATCAGCCGCGCCGCTCTGCCGGTTCGACTCATGAATATCCCATTTATGCTCGCAACGTATGCACTGCTGCTCGTTTTTCCTGCCCATTTGGAGATTCACCAAAACTGGCTGGTGACTTCGCTATCTACTTCTGCAGTACTCCTACCCTTAACACTCATTGGTGTCGCAACCATCGCACTGGTGATGCTTGGTGTCAAGTTTAAGCAGCATAGTCGCCAACTTTTTCTGCCTTTTTTATTCTTTTTGGGCTGGACCACAGTTGGATTTGTCCCGCATCTGCAGCTTATTCCTTTGGATGTCACTCTGGCCGAGCGCTGGCTCATCTTGCCCATGGGTGGAGTACTCGGCATGGTTGGCGTGGTGGTAACTGCAGGGAAAAAACGTTTGCCACCGCGAACAATTCTCATTTGTATAACTTCTCTAATTCTCATTATTTTCTCGATCCGGACCGTGATGCGCGGCTTCAATTGGCGCAGCTCCGAAACCCTGTTTACCCACGACTTGCAGACTGCTCAAGATAATTATTATCTGGAAAACCTGTACGCCTCGCTGCTGCTTATGCAGGGGCGGGTGGCTGAGGCCGAACCCCTAGTCCGTACCTCGGTAAACGGCTATCCGTTTTTAAGCAATTTAAGTAATCTGGCCATCATTCGCCTCAACCAAGGTAAATATGATGAAGCCGAGACTTACTTTGAACAGTCACTTGCCAAAGAACATATTTATCCGGCAGTGCAAAATTATGTCAATTTTCTGGTATTTATTAAAAAAGATTATGGCAAAGCCAAAATAGCGATACAAAAGTATTTGCCCAATTATCCCGGCGCCGCCTATCTCTGGATGACACTGGCGCTAGTTGAACATGACAGAGGTAACCAGACGGAGGCAGTCAAAGCAGCCCTAAAAGCTCTTTCCCTGGAACAGACGCCGATCATTGAGGAAGTATCCCGGGCACTAGCTGCAGGAGTTGAACCGGATGTGCAAAAATATCTGGCGCCCTGAAACAAACTTTTAACCGTTAGCTTCAGTTTCATCCAATAGACAATCAGCTTCTTTACTAATAACTTGACAAATATGTTTACAATATCTATACTAAATAGGCTATGTATGAACCAAAATTCAGCTTCACGCCCGCACTCGTTAACCACCTGACCGGAGTCGAACGGCTCTACGGCCAGTTACTCGGTGAAAAGCTGATCCCGTCTTTGAGCCTCAAACTTAAAGAGGAAAATGCCATTCTGGCTACTCACTATTCTACCAGCATCGAAGGTAATCCCTTAAACCCGCGGGAAGTCACCAACATTGTGCTCGGCGATAGTATTCCCACCAGCAAATCAGAGCTCGAGGTCAAAAATTATTTTAACGCGCTCAACCATATTTCGGTCGCGGCGATGAAAAAAGAATCGCTATCCATCAGTCTGGTTCTGGAGTTGTACCGGCTGGTCATGCACGGCATGAATATTAAAAAACCGGGCAGTTTCCGTAACGGCAAAGTCATCGTTGGACACAAAGGTGTGCATGGAGGATTAGTCGTCAAACATGACCCACCGGAACATACTACCGCGGGTATTGAAAAGCGGTTGCGGGAACTGTTTGCCTATTTAGCCAAACCCAGTGAGTTGTCAGCTTTGCTTCGTGCCGGAATTTTGCACCATGAGGTTGCTTACGTGCATCCTTTTTTTGATGGCAACGGCCGGGTTACCCGGCTTTTGACCGCATATTATTTGCTGCTTCACGGATACGAAGTCACCAAATATTTTATTCTCGATGACTATTACGACATTGACCGATTGGACTATTCGGATAAACTGCACTCCGCTGACTCAGGGGATAAAACCGAATGGCTGACTTATTTTCTCGAGGGCATCAACCATTCGCTTAAAGCCGCCCTAAATCGCGTCCACGACATTACTGAACGACAAATTGAATCGGTCAAAGGCGATAAGCGAGTACTGGTGACTCACCGGGAAGAGGACGTATTGCAAGTTGTGATTGATTTGAAACAAATTAAAAGCCAGGATATTGTCAAACATCTGGGTGTATCGCGGCAGCAGGCACATGCGCTCCTTCATAATTTAGTGGATAAGGGCATCCTTAAACGCATTGGCATCACCAAATCCAGCTATTACGAATTGAAGAAGAAAACCAGTTAATTTATTTATTGTCATCCTGAACTTATTTCAGCATGACGTCTTTCTTTTACTTAATTCGTCAAACATTCAGCTTCTTGATATAATTTACTGGCTGAAAGTTAAAAGTGCCCCTGTAGCTTAACTGGATAGAGCACATCGCTTCGGACGATGGGGTTGGGGGTTCAAATCCCTCCAGGGGCGCCACGTAATCCCGCTTGGCGGGAAACGTGGGTGTCGCGTTTAAATAGTTAGATTTATTACGCGATGCACTATTCCGGCACTTCGACGATCTCTTCCCGCTTTTCGCGCATAAAACCGGTCCACTCTTCAAACACTTCGATGATGGTTTTGAGCGGAGCTTCGATCAAAAAGTCGAGAATGACCGTAAACACATTTATTCTGGCCAGGCCCTTTGACAAGTACATACCCGTGCGCAAAAACGGCAGCGTCAGATTGCTGAATATATAACTCAGGAAATTTTCACTTTCACTGGTAATTTTCAGTTCCTGGGCGGTAAAGCGCACGCGAAAACCAAATAGCAAAACGAGTGACAGGAACGCAAAAAAGATCCCAATACCGGGAATCGTAAAATTAAGACTGAGTAATAAAAGCGTAATGCCACCAAACACAAACGTGAACAAAATAAAGTAAATGAGTGCAAAAAATGATCCTAAGAGCGATCCGCGTTTTACCCGCAAAAGGGAAAACAACGCCTTGTTCGTTTTGCCCTGTTCATACACGATTGATTTGAGGCGTGACAGGATGCGCTCGGTGTTGGCAGTTCCGGGCGCCCGAATCGTCAAGCCGACAAGATACATCATCACTGGTGGAACCACGACATTGATCGCCAGCGGCAAATAGGTGAGTGTCCCAAAGCGATACAATTCGTAAGGAATTTCGATGAGGAGCGCGAACATGACTTTGGTAATAAAAATATACAGGATGCTGCGGAAAATGCCGCGGTTGACTTTGCTTTGGATATCGTGGTAACGGATCTGGCAGACTTCGCGCACCCGCGCTTCAAACGAATTGACTTCAGTAACTACTGCCTGCAAATTCTCTTTTTCCTTTTCCGTGATCAGCTGTAAAATTTTAAACGGTGCAATCTGTCGCTGCACAATCCGGTACAGGGCAAAACGGTCAGGGAACACCAGATGTTTTTCAATTTCCTGGTACAAGGCAAAAAAACGGCTATGCAGGGATTGTGTCAATTCCTGAGAATTACTGCGCCAATCCGGAACCTCTTTCAATAACAGGTGGTAACGCAAAATAGTGTCGTCTGATTTGGTAAGCGCCCGGTGGACCGCCAGATACGTCTGAATTTTTTGCTCGTGCTCCAGCACATGATTGGTATCCCAGGCAAAATTATCGGTAAACCATTCATACATCAGTTGTACATACGGCTCCCGACCAGCCGGATCAAAGGTTTCTTCAATCTCGCACGAAGCCACCCCCCAAATCCAGTTGCGAATTTCCGAAAAAGAAACCGGTGTACCATTGGTCCGCACTAAATCAAGAAAATACAGGTATTTGGAAATAATCGCGCCGACTTCAGTGGTTCTACTTTTGGGAACGCTGTCGTTTGGCAAATAGCGCGCCCAAATAAGCTCTCGAATCAACACCTTTGCCAGGTACTGGCTGTCCCGGGTCGCCCGTTCCCAAAGCAAACGCTTTAAAATCCGCTCGATGGCATTTCGGCGCAGCACCTGTTCGTTTTTGTACTCGACAATATTACGGATCCGCTCGTACAGATACGCAATCGCTCCCAGGGTTTCGCTTACCCGGATCGTCGCTACCTGACCGGTTAACCGGCCTGAGGCAAGCTCGGTGCGGCTGGCTAAAAACTTTTGCATGTGCCGTGAAAGTGGAGACGCTGGCGAAGTTTCAACTGGCGTCAGCTCGTTCACTACCGGAACAGGTGTTAGATCATCACTCATACTGGTGTTAAAATTATAGCATGGAAACTACTGGTACATTTAGAATACAAGGTTCGAACCTCGAAATATTAAGTTCTTTACAGGTAGACCGCCTTTTTGTTATGCTCAACTCATGCTACCACTAACTCAGCAAAAATGTGCGCCTTGCGAAGGCGGAGTAGCGCCTTTGCGGCGCTCTGAATTTCAACAGTATCTGGATGCGGTCAGTGGTTGGAATGCAACCAATAATGACCTTGCCATCCAAAGAAAGTTTAAATTCAAAAACTTCAAAACGGTCATGGAGTTTGTCAATAAAGTTGCCGTACTTGCAGAATCTGAAGGCCATCACCCGGATCTCAATGTCCACAACTGGAATCAATTAACGATAACTTTATCCACGCATGCGATCGGCGGCCTGTCAATCAATGACTTTATCCTGGCAGCCAAGATCGAACAACTGCTGTAGTTATTTGGAATTACTGCCGTCGGTCATAGCGATACGTATATAATTTGTTGTTTAAACTGCGATAATTATTAAAGAGTCCTTTGTGGACAAGCGCCAACGCAACTTCATCTGTTAGCTTGGGTGAGTAAAAAAGATTGTAGGTAGCACTTTTTGCTGCAGCTGTTAAATTGTCAGCGTATGTTCCAGCCACCATAACACACAAAGGCAACTGCTTGCCGAAATTACTGGATTGCTCCATAAAATGACCCCACTCAGATAATGCTTGCGGGTGATGAAGCTGTGCCGTAAACCGTGCCTGTTCATTGTTCATCAGGCTCAAAATGTTGCGTTGGTGATACCAAAGTTTGTCGGCGCACTGCCCGACTACCAACAACGATGTTTTTGTATCAGCTTCTTTATAAACCGCAAACCCTACATCCATACATATCGGTGAATTAGAAACCGGCGATGCCATCCCACAAAATTCAGCCATTAAAAAATTGCTTTCTGAAATATGACTAATTAGATTAAGTAAATTAGCTGCTCTTTCATTCTGCTGAGCCAGAGTTAAAGGTGTGCTTTCATGAGATGACATAAGAAGTTAAACTTGTAGGCAGACTGTGAAACTTGGGTCGTTGACGACGCTATTGCAACAGCCCAATTCGATCGTTGTCTGTAATAGTAATGCTTAATATTTGCTCAAGTTCACTGATCAAGGATTGTAGTTTACTATTAGAGAAACTATTTGGCAAATTGGTTCCAGCAATCAATTGAGAATAAGACACAGAGTAGGTCTGCCCACCAGGCCATTGATATAAATACCCGGTTAATTGTTTACCCGTATCTTCCCAGGGGGTTCGTTGCTGAACTTCTGCAATAGATGGTAAATTAGCAATTGTATTATATGACAAAGATTGAGTTTCTATTAAATTACCATTAGGGATAAAGTAATGATTTCCGTCAATTTTAGTCTGCGGCCAACTGCTTTCGTCTTGAACGAAGTAAATTCCAGCTGGCCAACTGCCAGTATTGGGTTGTGAATTAATAAACAAATTATTAAAAATACTGGAGTTCAATCCGCCTTGTCCTGTGGAGTTTGACCACATAGTTGCTCTGGGATTATTTAACGCAAGATTTCCCAACATATATATATCTCTGGAGGTTGTAAAATGGAAACCATCATAAGCATTGTTGACTACCAAATTTTTATAAACAGTTAAAGCATTCTCCGAGGCAATACCACTTACAGCAAAATCAGCATAAAAACCAAACCCCCCAAATCCCGCTCCCTGAGGTGTACTCCATCTATTTGTTTGCTGAGCAGCGTACGACCAACCTTTCGATTCAGCCAAAATATTATTCATAACCAATACGTTGTCAGCTGCGGAATCATTACCTACGAAAATTTTAAATTGACCACAATCGCTCGCGTTTAAGCAATTGTTCACGAATGCATTATTGCGAATTAGCATATCTGATTTATACGCACCAATAAAATCAACACCATTATGGTTAGCTTCTGTCACTAGATTGTTTTCAAAAACTAATTGCTTAATTTTGTGTACCCGAGCATTGGTGGCTAATTTATTTCTGTAACCTGAGTTTGCTAAAGTATTGTTACGGACAAAAATTTGCCGTACTCCACCAGGTTGATCAACTCCATAAGGGCTGTTAAACATAACCAGTCCTGCACCATCCATATTTTGAAGCACACTATTTTGAATCGTAATATTTTCCGTATAATTACCGAAGGTAGCATTTTGAAAAATTCTTATGCCAAATCCTGAATTCTGCAGTAAAAGATTATCTAGAACCACATTATTTGTTGCTTGATCAGAGTTGTTACTCAACCGGATAGACCCGTCATTTCCACTCGCAGTGCCGTAAAGATGCAGAGCGAACTCCACAGTGACATCTCTTACATCAAGCCCTTTGACATTTGAAATCTGAATGACGTTGGGTCTGAGAGTAAACTCTATATCCTGATTCTGAGGAGTTTGATCGTTCGGCGTCCAGATATAAATCCGATTAGTTGCAGGGTCATAGTACCACTCTCCCGGGTTATCCAATAATTGAGGTTTACCCTCAACAAAATACTTCGTGTATGATCCAGCAAGTTCAGCTCCTGAAACATGCAGAAGCTCCTGATCAAAAGTAATCTGGCCAGTACTCGCGTTGTGATTGATAATCAAGGCTATGCCAAGATCGTGCCCTGAATAACTGTCTTTAGCAAAAATTCTGGCACCAGCCAGAAAACTGTTGGTAAAACCATTGATATTTGTCAAGTTTCCCGCCTCCCGGATCGCGTTGGGGTAACTATTGGACGTGTCAGTAATATTGTCCGTGAGGGTTGTTTTGGTTCCTGATTCTGCTTTCCACATATTTTCGTGGTACTTCCAACTGGTTGTTACGTCAAAATCAGGCTCATGAGCCTGGAGTAACCTTTGAATTGTAGTGAAGTCATTGTTCATTGCTAAATAGGCAGATTCGGGGTTTCCGCTCCAGCCAGAAATTGTCGCTCTATAGATATGATCCTGAGCTGTTGCTGGAAAAGATAAACCGTCAGCTGTTTTTTGCCAAGTTAAACTTCTTGACGATTCAGACCCCAAAAGAAAAACTTTGTTTTTCCCTTGCAAACCTTGAATAGTAAGCTTTTTCCCATTTTGCCTATTTTGATTTTGTACGGTAACGGTTTCCCGATATTTACCTTCTTTCAGTAAAATTGCCACGCTTTTGTCAATAGCCTGACTGGCTTGATCAACTGCTTTTTGGATCGTCTTAAATGGTTTAGATCCAGTCCCATCTCCGGTAGCATCATTCCCACTTGGTTCAATATAGTAATACTGATCTGCGGGCACCGGAGTTCCTGAGGGGAGGGGAGTTGGAGAAGCTTCATTGTTACTCAATGAAAAGGTAATCTTGTCCAGGTCAACCCAGTCTTCATTAATAACCTGAACAGTAAAAGTTTGCACACCTGCAACTAGATCAACTTGTGTAGAAAAAGCAGTATATTCTTCCCAGCTTGATATCTGGGGAACATCGATAATAATTGGACTATTTTGCCCAACAGTTAATTGAATTTTTCTGCCGGCATAAACACTCCCGCCCATAAATTCAACTTGGTAATGCCCGGTTTGACTCACGGTAATCTGATACTGTTGCCATTCGTCAATCCTGCCCCAGCCAATGGCATATCCGCTGGAAACTGGTTTAATATCAACTCCAGTTTGTCTATAACTTCCGCCCTCATTATCAAAATCAGTATCGTGATATGAAGTACCTTCACCTTGAGTCATAAAGTCTTCGGCTTGAATTATTCCAGGGGCATGTCCTTGGGTAGTGCAAGTTAGATAAAAGGCCCTAGAAATTTCTGAAAAGTCACTAAAATCGATAACAGTATCACTATTTATATCTGTCCGCGTATCTTTTATATTGGTAGAGAGAAAATCATTAACGAAAACCGCGAAATCAAAATTATTGGTAACACCATTCCTATCAATATCAGTAACACATGTATTGGTTGTTTGAGCCTGAATTAGTCTATTAAAAATAAATAGTAATAATAATAAAGCTATAATCTTTTTCACATTTACATTATACTTGAATCCATATCACTTCTGAATGTGTCAAACAAGATTTTTGGTATAATATTTAGTGATAAAAGAACATATGGAATCGACTAACGCAACAAACGAATTGCTTAAAACAAATATATTTGACAGATCAGAGAAATTTTGTCACTGACTACGGAGATATTGTAAGAACAGCGCCGGGGTCAATAGAAGTATATCAAGCTCGCCCTTTATGTTGTCTGTTTTGAAATGTTTTAAGTTATAGGAAATTAAGTATTTTACTTTTGCGCTATGCGCTCCAACCACAATATGGGCATCGTTTATATCTGTGACATAATCTGCATATTCTTGCCTTATTTCTTTTAATTCCCCAGTTATATTGAATACTTCAAATCGTTCTTTTACGAGAAGTTCTAGTTTTTGAGATGCAATACTCATTCTTTTGGTTACTATTGTAAGTTCTTTGAGAGAAACCGGGGAAATAATTGGTTTAATTTGTGACTGGTTAAGAAGAAAGTATGCGGCTCCAGTGGAGGAAAGAAGCGAAGAGATGACTACATCTGAGTCGATAAAAACATGCATAGTTAGGATTACAGTTGAGCTCGTGCTTTCGTTATCTCTTCCTCAACTGAAGAAAGACGTTTGCGGTCTTCTTGATCTGCTTGATGGAGATCGTAATCAAGACCAGTAAAGAAGAAAAAAATGGAAGGGGCAGAAATTCGATAAAGCTTACCGATCTTTTTTGCCACAATTTCCCCTCGGTTGATAAGGTCATAAACTGTATTTTTTGACAACTGCAACATTTCTGCCACCTGTTCGGGTGTATATGCTTTGATAGTATCAATTGTGCGTAACATGATTACATGGTACCAAACATGATCAGGAATGTCAATACTATACTGATTCCCACGTATCAGTCTGTGTGCCTCTTTTATTTGTATATCGTCTTTGAAGCTTAAGAAAAAAGAAGTATCTACACCTTCCTCATATAGAATTTTTTGGGGTGGCATACGGGAGTCGAACCCGCTAAAANNTAAGCCGTTCGGCACATGCCACCATATTTTAATTCGCAATTTCTTAAGGAAATTTCTCGCCCCGCCAAGGCGGGTCTCGAAGGATAAAGATTAACATTCGAACGACCCACCGGCAGACAAGAGTAGAACTACCCGGTATTATACCGCATAACTGACGTGTTATAAACCTAACAGCAACCCTACTGAGCGGATTGGATGGCGGAAAAAGGATTTTACATCGTTGAGGTTCAATGATCCATCACCTGACGGGTCAAAGGGCAGGAGCTGCGCAAATGTTACGGTAGTCCGGTCTTCTAAAAACGTCGTCATTACCTGGCGGGGTAAATAATATTGTTTGATTAAGACCAGACGATACGTAAGTTGCGGAATTACGTTGTAGAGATCGCGCACCTCAGTATATCCCCGGCTGAATTCCAGGTTTTTAAATTCGTGTAGAACTCGATCCCGACTATCATAAATCAGGAGTGAATACTTGTCTCCGGTCACTTCTTTCTGGAACCAGCGCTTGGCTTTAATCAGTAAACTGGGCGGTGGAATCGTCCCTAGCGAATTGTCTTGAGCGAGTATGGTAATCTCATCTTTCTTGAGTTTCATGGTGTAGTCAAAACTTCGAACCAATGACGGCGTAGTTACGTGGAGAACGGCCCGCAAACGTTGAAATGGCGCGGCGCGGCCAAGCGGCTCATTCGTTACTCTAAAATCAGCCGGCAGTCCCGAGATTTCCAGCTGCCAACCTGACTCACCGGAAATGATTGACTGGCCGGTATTTTCCAGTTCCACATAGATATCATAGTTTGAGTTGCGGACCAGTTTTTGCGGCAACCCTTCAGTGATAAAACGCGCGCTATGGCGCTGTCGGGGGAGAGCAGTAGTTTTTGACATGAGTTGCACACGGTCAAACATCGGATAAAACTCATTGGAGCTTATTTTTTTCCAGGAAAAATGATCAAACGGACTGTCCTGATAATTCAGTAAAAAGGGGACGACTGCGACAACATTATTGTCATTCCACGCATCGGTAAATGAACGCTCGTAATACTCAGCCACCTGTTGCGGATTTAACAAATTTTGAGTTTTGGTCTTGCCGTCATTATGCTGCCAGCCGGTTTCCAGAATAAATATCGGCAGATGTCCGGCACCGTACAAAGACAGCACGTTTTTTTCCCATAAAAACGTCCGCACCGTGCCCCGGCCAAACGCGTCAGGACTACCCGAATAGTTGGGATTGGGATATGAATGCGACGACCAACCATCGATGAACTGAAACACATCAGGCTCTTTAGCAACCATGCGGCGAATAAACTGCAACTCATCGAGTGTTTCATTTGTATTCGGGGCTGAGGCATCAAGTCCGGCCGGCAGTATGAAAAAGGCTGCCGACTTTTCTTTGAGCCGGCGCGAAAATTCCTTGAGAAACCAGCCATATTCTTCGGGATTTATTTCCCCACCCCATTCTTTGGCGTGATTAGGTTCATTAAAAATCACGATATACCGATTTTCGACAACCCAGTTTATGGAATTTAAAAAATCCACCCAGCTGCCGATGTCTTCCACCCGCGGTTTTACCCAAAGACCACGTTCGACTCTGGTAGCAAGACGCACAATCGGAATTAAGTGCAAATCGCGCATCCGGTCAAATACGGCCTGCCATTTTTCGCGTTTTCGATCGTCTTCACGAATCACCAGTTTCACATACCCCCAGTCGCCCCCGGACGAATTGACGAGGCGCGCCGCATCGTTTAAATCGTTTTCATCAACAATGTGAATCCCAAACCGATTGTTTGGAGTAGAGAGGGGATCGTAGAGCGCAACCACCTGGCCAGGCAACCGGATAAGAAATATAGTCAGGACGAGGAAAGCAATGGCGATTTTGATAAGTCTTACTTTCACGTACTGTAACCCTACCAAAACTCGAAAAAACTTGCAACGAAGGTTTAGTTTGCGCTCCCGGAGGGAATCCCACTTCGCCAAGGCTTCGCGGGACACAGTCAAACCTTCATCTAACCCTTAGCTTGCCCGCATACCAAACTAATTTATAAGCGTCTTCGAGTACCCCTGGGGGGAATCGAACCTCCATCACATCCTTAGAAGGGATGTGCTCTATCCGTTGAGCTACAGGGGCATGGGTAAATTATACCATCTTGCGTTTACCCGCGGGCCAAAAAGTAGTATGATCAAACCATGTTGGATGTGGCAATTATTGGCGCCGGAGCTGCGGGACTGACGGCAGCACTCTATGCCAAACTCTACCAACTTGAGACGATTTGTATTGGCGACAAAATTGGCGGAAAACTCGTTACTGCGCCCTTCATCATCGACTATCCCGGTATTAAAGGCATCAGCGGCAAAGATTTTATCAGCACTCTAAATGCGCAACTCACTGAACTTGGTGTTTCGGTTATGGAAAATTCAGTTGCAACTATTGCCGTAAAAGAAGGGGCATCTACTTCATTTACCCTGACCACAACTGACCAGCAAACCTACGAAGCTCGCGCGGTTTTACTCTGTACCGGAAATCCGAACAAACAAAGCAACTCCCGAACCACCAGACTGGCCAAACAACTTAATCTCGCTGACAAGCAGGGACTTTTGATTATTAATGAAAACTTTATGACTTCGCGGCCGGGAATTTTTGCAGCCGGCGACTGCCTTATCTACCCCTTTTCACTCGAACAGTTAACCACCACGGTGGCGAGCGCTGTACAAGCCACCGCCTACATATTTGAATATGTAAAAGGCAAACACGCACCCATCATGTGGGGCAAAGCCGCAATTCCGAGGTTGTTTGTGGAACGCAAAAGTTACGTGATTCCTTCTGGAGCGGCGGAGGGGACTTGTTCCACTGACAGTTGACGATCCGCAGCAAGCGGGGAGTCTTACGGTTAGTTAATCCGCCTTTGGCGGGAACCCTGACCTTCTACTTAGGTTCGGAATAACGAGCGGGAGATAAACTTCCATTTAAACCGCTTCTAGGACATTTTAACAACTTGATGTAAAGTATATAAAAATAATGAATAGGTTACTTGTTTAAATCTTCTAATTCATTGGTTAACCTAAAACCTTTACCTTGATAAGATTTATCAAAACTAAATATCGCGTCAGCTTTATATTCTTCAGCAACAGCAGCTACAATGCAATCAAATAAGGTGTTTTTCTTGCTTGTTGTTGGAGCAAAGTATTTTACTGCATTCCTTAGAGTTTTCTGATTCACTTCAGCGACTTGAACACCTGGGTCAGTAAAGACTACGGCGGTACCATACGCACTGGCTCCACTGTTTAATACTCTTTGCATATACGCGTTTGATTCTGCAATAGCGGTAACAGGGTAAATGACGTGAGCATTTATATTTACCAAAGCGGCGGAGATTCTTGTTGCGGTTTCATGATGCGCATCATTTGGATCTACCTGGGCTATGATAGCGTCCGCATCAACAATAACTTTAAGTGGATTATTCATCTTTATTCCACTTCTTACCCCACAAATATTCGTCCATTTTCTCAGATCCATCCTTAGGACCCTTAAGATTATATTTTTTTCCTATTTCAGCTATTTTGAGTAAGGCTTGAGCGGAAGCAGTTCCTTGTTGATGAATTGCGCTGATACCTTTTTCCAAAGCTTGTCTTATTACTTCTGCTTTGCTTTTATTTTGAGATTTAGCCATCAGGTTTATTTTTGCTACTAATTCTTCTGGAACATATAAATAGGTTTTTAACATAAAATTATGTTAATATGTTATACAACATGTTGTCAAGAGTTGGATTGGACTTTTGTCACGGAAAAACAAGGAAACGGAAATTGAACCATTTTTGAGGCGAGGATAGCCCGATTTATCTATCAATTCGATCATTTCAGGACATGAATACTCCGTCTGGAGCGGCGGAGGGGACTTGAACCCCTGACCTTCTCCTTGGAAGGGAGACATTCTACCGCTGAACTACCGCCGCGTAAGGGTATTATATAAACATTTACTTCAAATCTCCAGATCTATCTGACAGATAACACCTTAACACCTGACTCGAAACCCTCTATAATACCCACTTATGGAAAAAAGGGAATATAATACGCAGGGTGAAACTACCTATTTTGGGTTACTTGTCTGGAATGAAAAAAGAGGAGGAATTTCATTAATTGGCCCGACTGTTGATAAAAATAATACGTTAACTTTTGGGGTACTTAAAACATTTTTCCCTGAAAATACGAAATTTCCTTATCAAAGCCTCAGAACCAGCGAAACAGATATAAATTATGACTGGCTGGAAGACAATCTTGGTCAACGCGCAATTTTTTCTTTTTATTGTCCCGATTCACGACGAAATATTCGTTACGCTGTATATACAGTTCTACCTGTACGGGAAATTAAACCATGAGTTAAGTTGCTGTCATGTCTTCAGGTGGATTTTTGGGTGAAGGAAGGTCGTTTTGCTTTGTCTCTACACCAAAGACTTTCTCGAATAACTCATCATCTTTTAATTCTGCTTTGACTAATTTACGCGCTCTAGATTTAATGGTTTTAATATCTTGTGTTTCTGTTTGAGTTGGTTGTACTCGTAACCCAGTAAGCGCTCGATTTACTAAACTTTGCGCCTGAGAATCTGCCTGAAAAATATTCATGGCGTGCTCAACCGCAGATTCTACTTTTTTATCAGTTACTACAGCCACATCTCCACCTAAACCTTTTATAACATCTTTAATAACACCCTGACGTTCCTCAGCTGTTACTGAACTTGCCCAACTTAACGTCCGAACCGTAGCTTCAGTAGGAGTTAGTTGACGTCCAAATCCGGTAATCATATTAAGAACTCTCAATAAAGCTTCTTTTTGAAATTCTGGAGGACTATTAGGCCTAATTGTTGGTTTCTCTATTCTTACTGGCGGTTTAACACCAATACTACCTTCTGTCATATTGAATTCCTTTAAGTAATTCGTATGCTAATTAAATCAAGTCAAAATGTCAACTTAGAGATCGGTGATTATTTTTTGATCAACGGAAACGCTCAATCTTTTCACCTCTCCCGCATTCACTTCCAGCACCTTGTCAACCGGCGCCTTGGGATAGACGATTGCGGGTTGTTCGTCCACAGCAGGCGGCGGGATGTTTTCTGAGATGTCGACAATCGTGTCGCCGTCAATCCAAATTATGTCAAGGGGAAACTGCATATCCTGCATCCAGAATGAGCGAACCTGTTTTTCAGGAAAAATAAACAGCATTCCGTGGTCCTGGGGTAAACTGAGCCGGTCTGAAAGCCCGTGCTGTTGACTCGCCGCAGTATCGGCAATTTCAATAAAGTACGTCTGGCCGTTGATAGCTACGGTTGGCCGACCGGACTGATTTCGCACAGTCAGAAACGCAAGTGCACCGATCAGGAACAAAATCGCAATAATCAAGATAACTTTTTTCATCAGCATGCACTATCATAACAAATTAGTACACACCAGTCTAAGGTACGGCGAGTTCGTGTTATAATTTAAGCGCGCCGGGGTGGTGAAACTGGTATACACGCAAGACTTAAAATCTTGTGGAGGTAAAACCCTCCGTGTGGGTTCGATCCCCACCCTCGGCACTTGAGGGTTTGACGGTGTCCTCCAGAACCACCTGCAAATAATTTCCTGTCTGCAAATTTCCTGCTCTTAAATTTATAGATGCGCGAATACGACCGGCGAAAATTTTACAATTATCAGCTACAGCTGTAGCAGCAGGAAGTTTAACGTCAATTTTTGCTACTTTTAATCTAATGGCTCGCGAAGTTGCCCGCAACACAAATGAAGCGACTGAAATAAACCGGACGTTTGAGAGCACACTTGAATTTATTGCCGGTAACGAGTGGCTGAGAAATTTTAGCACGCTCAGTGTTTACTCGGGTGAACCCAATAAGCAGTTGCTCATAACTATAAGACAAGGAGACGGAAAAACGTCAATAAGCGTTCCCAGGTTTTACCGACGGCAATTCCTACAATTCACCAGCAGCGATTATAAATATAAAAACGCTCGTTTTACGACACTTGAAGCGGCCATCAGAGAAGCAACCATGCCAATTTTTCTCAGTGAGCTAAGGAAGAACTTCGTAACTTTTGTTTCTTTTCAACAAGAACGGGAAATTGAATCTATGTCTGCTTTACATCCGTACGAAGCGGACCTACTTATTTTGTTGCGTTCACTTAAGCCGCGGTATGCCTCAAATATTTCTCGGATTGACCGGACTGATCAAATAAAATTTAATTTATCCGGCCAAGTGAAATTCCAACAAGATCCAAATGCGCCACTCGTGGTTAAAGAAATCTCGGGTGCGACATACTTCCGTCTGTTTTTGGGTAAGGCGTGCGTAGGCTATTTAATACCTGGGTTTGATTCAAGAAGAGGATATATATATTCATTAGTAAATATAAACCCACCGCATACCTACTCATTGTATCAGGATAACGTATTTTATTTATATGATATTTCCCCAAGACTGCGCGCCTCGGCAGGAGAACTGATGCGCGCACACGAACAAATAAAAGCAGATATTCAATTTGCTGCGACAGGACAAACGGCCATTGCCCAAAGCCCAGAAGATTAGTTTCTTTATGTTAAAATAACCAAACAAGGACCAGCTCAGCTGGTCTGCCCAATTCGGAGAGTGGCGCAATTGGCTAGCGCGCATCGTTTGGGACGATGAGGTTCCGGGTTCAAGTCCCGGCTCTCCGACAGCGAATTTTGGCGGCTGGGATAGAGATGTCCGCAGTTCGAGTCTGCGCATCTCGACAGGGCGCGGATTCTTATTTATGCCGCAACTTCCAGATCCCAAAACAGATCAGTAATGTGGCGAGTATTCCAATACCAAACCCATACCACATAAATTTGGCGGCGGCCTTGGGTCTAATTTCGATTGCCAGTTCAAACACCTTGACGTCACCCGTAAGATTAATGGTTTGTTCGCCGGTTTGGTTGGCGTATTCGATGGTGACCTTGTGGTCTCCGGGTTCAACATCGTCAAATTGAGCAACTCCTTCTTTGTCAGTAGTCACCTCACGTCGCGTAGAGTGTAAAATTACTTTTGCCCCTTCAACCGGTTTTTTTTCAGTATCGGCAACCTTGATGGTAACCGAATAACCGCTTGATGAGATTTTTTGTGCATCTTCCGATACTGCGGGAGATGACTGATCTAATTGGGGAATCGGAGTTAAATCTGACGAAATGATCAGGTTAGATGCTCCCGTTGCAGTTGGATTGAGTCCCTGCCGAGTGAGGGTTTTTCCCGATAACTCATTTGACCAATCCCCTGAGGCGCAGCCATTGGTCGCCCTGATTCTAAAATAATAGGTAGTATTGGGCGATAATGAGTGTACCGTATAGGTTCGCGTGTCCTGGTCGCCAAATTTTGCAACTCCATACGGGTAAATGCCTTTTTCAACCCCATATTGCAATGTGTATCCATCAACCGGAGGATCAGCAGCAGCAAAGTAGAGGGTGACGGTATCTGCCTTCGTTGCGTTTACCGCATAGATTTGCGGGGTTTTCCTCCCCGGTTTTTGTACTCCACAGGTGGGTACATCCCGATTTTGGCTTGACGAAGTGCTGGTGGTAGCCGAAGCTGGTGATGGATCGGGAAGCGAAATATACCCCCAGTAAACCGTATGCGGTTCTGATGCAGTTGGCGGAAGCGCTCCGTTGACCCGAAATGCAAACAAAAGCCGGTCATTAGTGCTTCGATTTTCGTAAAGAATTGGAATATCGGCGCTTCCATTGGCACCCCCTGAACCACCCGGAGTTGTATAAAAAATAGTTGCGGAGCTGAGTGATGAACCATTGTATGTTTTGTAGTAAATAGATCCATTGTCTCCATTGGTAGTAGACTGGACATAGGAAACGTACACTAAATCCTGGGTTGCGTCATAGGCTATATCGAGTGTTGGTGCATAACTGTGGGTATCATTGGCACTGTAAACATCCACCGTTGCGGAAGCAGTATCACTGCTATTTAAGTACGCAATACTGACCGTGTCTCCTGAAGTTACATCTTTATATCGTGCCCACCCAATATATAAACGGTCATTCGTGCTATCTAAAACCGGTTTCGTTATCAGTTGATACTTGAGTGAGTAGCCACTTGCNNGTCGCCCGATACGCAAGCACCTCATCATCTGCTGAATCATCTTCTTCCGCCACAAAAACATAGAGGTCGTCTTTGCGGCTCCCGTTCCCTCCCCGTACTGTTGCTGAAACTGCTGACGAACCGGATGTATCAGAATATATTTTATCTGCGGCAACTGCAGGCGCATCGATTGAAAATGTGTCACCCGTTCCATCTATGGCAGTCCAATTACCCGCAGTACCATCAGCATCGGTCATGGAAAGTGCGCGCATTGATCCACGAGCCTCGTTTAAACTGCCACCGCGCTTAGTCCACACAGCCGCCAGAATTCCGTCTGTCGAACCGTCATTCACCCATAATGCTACCGGTTCCTCAAGTATTCGTGTGGCAGAAGTATCAAGTTGTAAATTGACATTAGTATCTACCCGTTGAATAGAGGTAATATTGTTACTGCCGTCCCTGGTAATGCTGTAACGACGATAAATAATGCCATCCGAAGCAGAATCAGCGCTCCAAATGACATGAAGTACATCATTGATCGAATCATAGGCGACGGAGCCGCGGGTAAGAAAATTGTATGATTCGCTGCTTTGACTCCAGGTTGTACCTGTATCATTGGACCAAGCCCAGTAATGCGCACCGTCACTGCGTTTTTCAGTCAACCAAATGTACTTGCCATATGTATCTATCGTCCACACCCTTCCCTGACTAAAATTAATTGCGTCTTGACTACCATCATTTCCTGCTCCGGTACCTATGGCTACATACGTTCCGTCAGCCGAAACTTGCGTCAGCCAGTGTCTAAACCCAAACACAGTACCGCTTATTAACAACAGCAGAAATATTATTGTGAAGCTTTTTTTCATCTCCGCAAATTTTGGATTTGAGTATCAACTCTGTTGCTTGAGTCAATTTTATCGCAGCTCAAATGTCACCGTTCCAACATACCACGCTCAGATTCATGCAGTCAATGGAGCTGCCGGTACACTAGGGCGCTGGGATAATCCGGCGAAGCGTGAAACTTGAAGTGCTGGTGACAATATCATCAAAAATATCACCCAGAATGGTCGTGAGGTTGGCTGCATTTCCCAGATCAAAATATTTGGTAGCATAGGTCTCAAAAATTCCGCGTATTTCCGGCGATACGCCATTGTAAATCGTGACCACGTAGGCATCAACATCCGGATCCCTGACACCACCTGAATATACTAAACTGCTCGGGGGCGGTTCAGTATACGTGGTGCCACTTTTGGCCAAAACGCAACGTACGAAATCTCGCGAGCGACCTTGGCATTCATTACAATTAACAATAAGTGGTGTAGTCACATCATCTTCCCTTTTCGCCAGACAGGATGACATATAGGCATTATCACACTGCCACTGCGGGATTTTGGTATTTTCATAGAATTTACCCGGACAAAAATGGCGGAACGCCGGGCAAAAGTTGTCCCCACCGAAGTCAGTGTCAGGGCAATCCGCATACGGCATCCGGGAATTCGGCGCACCATCAGTAATTAAAACTTCGGCCCGCTTTACAGTCAAACCTAATGGAACCGGATAGGCCATGAAGTAGTCACGGGCAAGCGCAAAACTCGAACCAATACTGGTATTATCTATCACCAGACTGCACGCGGGACTCTCAATGAAGCTGGTATCATGCCCGAAAGATGCCGCAATTGATGTACGCACCTGAGCGTGATTATTCGTGGGAGTTAGATCTGCGCTCGTGACATCGAGCGGATCAACTTTGAGCCAGGCAGCATCAATCCCAAACACCTCAACGCCTATATAAAACCGGTCGTAGTTAGGATGAGCTATAATTGCATCAACGAAGGCCAGCGCCGCGTTTTCTGCTTCTTCAATACGGGTGGTGGGTTTTCCAAAGCCGTCAACCGTACCCGACGGATTATCCATACTGCCGGTACAGTCAATAGCTAAAATAATTTCCACACGGTCAGTTCCCGTCACCGTGACGGTCCGGTCGCCGCGCAGTATAGTCACCGCATACGGCCTACGGGCAGTCACCGTCACTGCCTGATCACCAGTGATCGGATCTTCCTCAGTATCAATCGTCAGCTGGGTTCCATCAGGCAAGGTTAGAACGTCATCAGGGGGAAACGTAGCGCCGTACGTAACTACGCGGGTAAAAATATCATAGATTTCTGACTCAGCCGCATATTCGTTAACCAGCGTATCTGACAACGACTGCCGCCGGTAAATAGAGAGCAGCAGGCGGCTTTGGATCAATGAAACGATCAAAATTGAAATGAGCGCAATCAGCAGGACCATTGAATAACTGGCAAAACCGGTGAGCCTGCCCTTATTTTTCAGATAATTTTTAAGCTGCTGCATATTCATATGGTTATGACCCGACGCGCTGCGAAACTACCAGCCGGAAGGTTTGCCGCACCGCGCTAAAATCATGGTGCTGCATTTCAATAAACAACTGAAGACTGCGAAGAGCAGGTGCTGGCAGACGGGAGTAGTCGTTAATTTCAAAATTCATAATATCTACGGTATCACTCGTAATCGGCACCCCGTTTTTGACAATGCGTTTGGTACTGACATCGAGTTGGTATGCACTGGTACTACTATCCGAGTTCGTAATCGTGAGTTCTGAAGGTGAAACAATGGTAATTGCTTTGGCCCAGCGGATGGAATTGGAAAATTCCAGTTGCAGATCGTTTTTTGCCTGTTCCAGGTGGTCAATCTGCTTTACCCGGGCATTGGAATTGAGTAGCACGGCCGTAGCCGTAATCACGCCCAGAAAAATAAAACTAATGAGCGTCATGCCGATCAAAAGTTCCATTAAGGTAAAACCTGTTCGTAATTTCATATCTCTTTTCATACTTAAAGAGAAAGCAGCTGTTTGGTAACTAATAATTTCGCAGTGAGTGTTTGAACAGTACCACCCTCATCCCACGAAACCGTGGTAATAAGGCTACGTGAAGTTGGGTCAAATAACCCGTGTGCCGCAGAACAATCCGGTACATCTAATATTTCGCCAGGTTGCGCACTTGTTGCAGGATGACGACACACAGCTTTAATTTCAATTTTACGGGTATAGAGCGTCTCCAGATCAGTGTCAACTCCGGCTACGAGTTCCCACATCCCGTTGTGAACCGGTCTGTAGGAAGTATCTATTGCATACAAATCCCAGTTGCTGGTAGTAGAAAACACATGATAGGCTACTTCCATACCTTCCTGTAACAGTAAAGTCGCCTGTGTCTCATTTTGCGACCTACGGGCGCGTTTCACAAAAAAACTTAATGAAGGCAAAACCGTCACCAGAATGACACTTAAAATTCCAATTGCAATAATTGCTTCCAGAATCAGAAAACCGCGTCGCGTAAAAATTCTCATAGTTATAACGCTACTACGTCAACCACACCACTTTCCAGAACTTCAACGTGCATTGTTCGTCCGTGGGTGTTTATCAATTCTATGGTATGAGCTACCAGACTGGTACCGGTGCCAATCGTAAACCAGACCGCAAAGTTGCTAGTGAACGTCACTTGTCGATCAAGCATATAAACTTTTTCCGTGTGCCACGAGGCATCGGTTCCGGAAACCAATGCATAGCTTGTGGAAGTCAGATTGCGAATCCCCCAGGCAGTCCCATCGCGGGCGTTGCGGGCAAAGATATGTGCTTCCCGCAAGTGGTCAGCGAGCGTTTCGGCTGAAGTTACCAGCGCCTGATTATCACGCGCAGTAACCAAAGCAGTTCCGATAGCTAACGCGAAGATCCCAATCAGGGCAATGACAATCACCAGTTCAACGAGTGTAAAGGCAGGCGAGCGCATAAAGTATTTAGTTCACTACTATAGTTCCGGTTGCTGTAATCAGTTGTGTATCCCTCGTACTATCAGCCGGCAAAGAAATAATTGGCGCAATTGAATAACTGCCTCGAGTCTGGGGGGCAGTTACCCTGATTGTACCCACGCGAATCCATCCGTAAAATGGGTTGGGCATCCGCACTTCAGAAGGATTTAAAGAGATTTTGTCGTTTTCTGTTTGCACCAGGACTGTTAAATTTTGCAACAGTTTGTTTTCGGGCGAAAATTTTGCCATCACCCACACTTCACCACTTTCCCCGGGAGCAAGGTGCAAAATATCCGGTTCCAACCAAACCCGCAACTCGGAAGTAGCACTCGCCTGAGAAAACAAGGTGAGTTTGACCGGTGAAGTGACCAACAGCACCAACACCGGAATCACTGCCGCAAGCAACGCAATGGGCGTTAATCGCTTTAAGGCTCGTGCGTGTGAAGGTTTAAACATGTGATCTTGAGTTTATTAGTAACTAGTGTAGAAAAAAAACAACAGAAATACAAGGGGAGTCATTTTTAAATACTTGGTTATTGACAAGCACTTTCCTGTCTACAGGATCCCTTCTTGTCAAACAAATTAGCCGCAATGCCTGATCACGGAACTAACACCTGCTTTCCACTGGTCGACTCCTCGTTAGTCGCCGGTTTCCAACCTTCATACACGTAATACTCGCCACTGCTGGCAATGCATGCGTAGGGAGTGTCTTCGCGCATATTTGCGGCGTGACCAGAGGAATTACTCCATAATCCTACCACATTTTTATAATCAACAGTTTTCGCCAAGTTTTCCGTCACCCGCTCATACCCCGGATACGGCAGTGTACTGGATTTAATCCTGTCTTGAAAGCCATCGTGGTTAAATTGTTGGGTAACCTCTCCCAGACGCAGTCGCGCAAACGCGCATACGGTTGCGTTTTCAATCACTGCGCTTAGTCCATACTTCTTCCGATACTGATTCACTTGAAACAGAATACTGTTTTCATTCTGTACCGGACTGGGTTTTGGTGTTTCAGCCAAAGGCTGATCGTCTTTTGGACGAGGTGTTGGTGTGGCAGATGGCAGTGGAGAAGCGCGTTGTTTACGTATTTTCGTAATTTTTGTTATCGGTTGTTTATCAGCAAGTGGAGAAATAACTGTCCACGGCGTATTTATCTTGTTACTATTTCTCGCTTCAGTATATGCAGGGAAAATAAAAAGACGTAGTACTAAAACTATGAGTACTACACACAACATCCTATAAAAACCCATACCCTGAAGTTAGCGAAGAAGCAATAATTTGTCAAGGGAACGGGGAATAATTATCAGTGAATTTCATGAAACGTATTGTTGCTTTGTATGATAAGACAGCAATGTCATGGTAAAGTTAAAGCTAACTGAAAAGCAAGGAGACTTTTTGGCTGAAATAATCATGGACTGAAGAAAGGTGGTGAAAAACGATAATGCAATTTTTTGGCGGTGTTCTCACTGATGCATCATTAATTGTACTTTTTATCTTGGCTGTATTTATCACGATTGTGTATTTTCTGGCGCGCAAATAACCCCGCATCAAAAACTTATTTAATCCCGACCACTTTTAACTCCTCAATACTCCGTACGTCACAAAACAGCATGGCCAGGCGGTCAACACCAATTGCAATTCCGGCAGTTTTAGGAAGTTGTTCTAATACGTCAAGAAATTCCCAGTCTACTTCGTAGTTTGATTTTCCCAGCCGTTTTCGTTCGTGAATCTCTTCTTTAAACCGCTGTTCAAACTGCTTACGTACACCCTTGCTGCTTGTTTCATTGCCGCAGTTACCCAGTTCAACTCCAGCAATATACAACTCCAGGCGTTCGGCAACCTGCTTTTGAGAATTGTAATTTACCATAGCAGCCAATTCTTTGGGATAATCGTAAATCAAAGTCGCACGGCCATTCATGCCCAAATGCGGCTCAACAGCCAGGCTGTAAATCTCCGACCACAGATCAACATAAGAAAAATTCTCTTCAATCCGATAGCCGCGGGCTTTAGCAGCACTGAAAAACTGCTGGTGGTTAAAAATATCCGGAATTTGTGCATAGTTTTCAAAAACTTCGGCAACCGTAACTGTTTCAAAACTATCGAGCTTCATAACCTTTCCTTGATAGATCAGTTCCGGTTTACCAAACAACTTCTGCGCAATAAAACGAAGTAATGCGAGCGTATCAGCGGCAATCTGAAAATAATTAGCACTTACTTTATACAGTTCCAACATCGTAAACTCGAAATTGTGCTTACTGACTGTAGGCTCGGAGTTGCGAAACACCTGGTCCAGCGTGTAACAACTGCCTATACCACTCGCTAGCAGGCGTTTCAGAAATAATTCTGAGGACGGCGTTAGATAGAGCTCCTGCGGTTTTTGAAAGTAGCGGTATGCAGTAGCAAATATGTCTAAATATGATTCCGGAAGCAGAACCGGAGATAAAAGCGGCGCCTCAACCTTCGTGTATCCTTGCTTGGGTAAAAACTCATCAATCAGTTGCTTAATTTTCAAAAACCGCTGGTGATTTTTTAAATGAGTGGGGTAGGTGGTGATTTTCATCGTAGAATTATAGCAAAATTACCGAAGCTAAACTACCGAAGCTAAGCTTTGGTTTTATTATTGTTGCTGTGATAAGCTAAAAAGTATGAGGAAAATTAGTTTTGTTAATGGTGAATATTATCATGTATTTAACCGCGGTGTAGACAAAAGAAAAATATTTTTGGCAAACTATGACTATGAACGCTTTCTGTATACAGTTAAGTATTTACTAACCGTTGGTACCGCACAAACTGACCTGAAGCTATTCGATCAAAGCTTAGCCTTCCGCGGAAGGCTAAGCTTTATTTGTTACTGCCTCATGCCAAACCATTACCATTTGGTAATCCAGCAAACCCGGGAAAATGCCATTTCCGATTTTATGCACCGTTTAAGTACAAGTTACACCAAGTATTTTAATCTGAATCGGAAGCGTACCGGCCGGCTATTTGAAAATTCGTTCAAAGCAGTTCATATCTCCAGTGAAGAACTACTATTACATACAACTCGTTACATCCACCTTAATCCATTACTGGCAAATCTTACGACCAAGCTGGAAACGTACCCATGGTCATCATATCCGGATTATATCGGAATGCGTCATGATACAATCTGTGCTAAAGAGCAAATTCTAAGGCTTTTGTCTGAGCAAAAGCAGACCGAAGTTTATAAAAACTTTGCCGCCGATCAAATTGACTATTCTAAAAAACTTAAATATATAGAGAGTGTCCTGATCGAATAATTAGAACCAAAGCTTAGCTTTGGGAACTTATAGCTTTGGGAACTTATGCACCTCAACCTTTCGACCCACAAAAAAGCCATGCTGGTTGCCTCACTACTCAGCTTTGTCGCCACCAGCTTTGCTTTGGTAATTCCTATTGGCAAACACGCTGATACGAACGCAACTGTGCCAACCGAGGTACTGGCAGATACTGACCAGCCCGATCCGAACATCGATCTCACTAACGTTGATAACCTGGGCATTCTGCTGGTAGGTTTTGGCGGAGCCGGGCACGACGGCGGGTATTTGACTGATGCTAACCAACTCCTCTATGTAGATTTTCAGCAGAAAAAAATTGCACTTATTGCGCTCCCGCGGGATTTACTGGTCAAAACCGAAAAAGGCGAAATGAAGCTCAATGCCGTCGCTTTTTCCGATTCTGGCAAAAACGAATTCCTACAAAATGGGGCGCCTCAGCTCAAGAAAGCCATCTCACAAATCACCGGTCTTAATGTGGCCTACGTGATTGGCATCGATTTTGTCGGCTTCCAGCGCTTGATCGGCCAGGATCTGGGTGGCATTGAGGTTGATGTATATGAAACGCTTGACGATCCCTGGTATCCGATTAAAGGTGAGGAACTCAACTTGTGTAAGATGACTCCTGAAGAAATTACTGAAGTTCATCAAAAATATTCCGGGTTTGAACTCGAACGCCAGTTTACGTGCCGGTATAAACGCCTGCATTTTGATCCGGGACTTAATAAAATGGAGGGCGGCGACGCGCTTGAGTACGTCCGCTCCCGCCATGGTTCTGGCGAGGGCGATATTTCCCGCGGCAAACGGCAGCAAGAGGTGCTTCAGGCAGTTGCCAATAAAATCATTTCGCTTGAGCTGATTGATCAGTTACCTGATTTATTTACCAAAGCCAAAAATAATATTTATACGGATATTGACCTGGACATCGTCAAGTATCTGGCGCCTCTAGCTAAAGCCAGTTTTGACTTTAAAAAAATCACGATCAATCTCTCCACCACCAATGTTTTAGCTATCTCAAGCTCTTCCAGTTTAGGCTCCATAATTATCCCCAAAGCTGGTATGCACGACTGGACAGGAGTACAGCAGTTTATTCAACAGGAAATGAGCAAATGAGCTTTAAAACTGCTATAATACGCTCATGTCCAACCAGTCAGTCAAAGCTATTTTGTGCTTAATTAACCACGCCGACCAGTCGGTGTTTCAGGCTGCAACTTATCAGTTTAATCCTTCTTTCAGACGCTTCCGCAAAAAGTAATTTCTCCTGAATTTATGAACATACGTAACATTGCCATTATCGCTCATGTCGACCACGGAAAAACTACGCTGGTTGACGCGCTTTTAAAGCAATCGCACACCAAGCTCCACAAGGATACGGCGAATTCACTCATTATGGACAGTAACGAACTTGAGCGGGAACGCGGGATTACGATTTTTTCCAAAAATGCGTCGGTCGTTTGGAACGAGACCAAGATAAATATAATTGACACTCCCGGACACGCTGACTTTGGCGGGGAAGTGGAACGGGTCCTGAAAATGGCTGACGGGTGCTTACTCCTGATTGACGCTTCTGAAGGCCCGATGCCGCAAACCCGGTTTGTGTTGAAAAAAGCTTTGGAAATGAAGCTGAAAATTATTGTCGTGGTTAATAAAATCGACCGGCCTGATGCACGGATTGATTATGTCCTGGATAAAACTTTAGACCTGTTCATTGACTTGGGTGCTGACAATTCGCAGGCAGATTTTCCGATTATCTACAGTTCAGGTAAAGAAGGTAAGGCCGGACTAAAACCGAATTTATCGGAAATGTCCGATATCTCACCGCTTTTTGAAACGATTCTTAAAATCGTGCCACCGCCTTCAGGTGATTCTAATCATCCCTTACAAATTCTCATTACGACGCTTGCCAAAGATACCTATAAAGGCCGGATCGCAATTGGCAGGATTTATAATGGTAAAGTTACAAAAACCCAAGACATTGCGCAGATCAAACGGGACGGAACTATGCACGTGTGCAAAATAACTGCGCTCATGACGTTTGTAGGTTTGGATAAGATTGAAACCAGTGAGTCGCACGTCGGTGATATTGTGGCAATTGCCGGCATCCCTGAACCCATGATTGGCGAAACGATTTCTGACGCAATAAACCCAGTAGCTCTGCCTGTCTTGGCAATTGAGGAACCGACGATTCGGGTCAAATTTAGTGTGAACGATTCACCCTTTGCCGGACGTGAGGGTGAATTTAAGACCTCGCGCCAGATCCAGGCGCGTTTATTTAAAGAATTGGAAACTGATATGGCATTACGCGTGGAAACGGAAACCACTGGTTGGGTCGTGTCCGGACGAGGGGAACTACATATTGCAATCCTGATTGAACGCATGCGCCGCGAAGGCTACGAGTTTCAGGTATCACGGCCGCAGGTGATTGATAAAGTAATTGACGGAGTCACGGTAACTCCATATGAACGGCTGTATATCGAAATTCCGGAAAGTTTTGTGGGCGCAGTCATGCAAAAGGTGGGGGAGCGCAAAGGCGAACTCACTGACATGCGCACTGAAAACGGAATTGCTTATCTCGAGTTTATTATTACCACCCGTGGTTTATTCGGTTACCGCAGCGAATTTATAACCGATACCAAAGGCTTAGGTGTTTTGAATACTATTTTTGAAAAATATGCCCAGGATAATAACTTTACCTCAAACAAAAAGCAAGGTTCGCTCATTGCCTTTGAAGGCGGAACTTCAAATGGCTATGGCCTCACCAATGTGCAGGAACGGGGCCAACTGTTTATCGGACCCGGTCTGGAAGTGTATAAAGGCCAGGTCGTCGGCATCCACGCCCGCGAAAATGATTTACGCGTCAACGTCTGCAAAACTAAGCATTTAACCAATATGCGTTCCAAAGGCGACGGCGTCTCAGTCCATGTGGACGTACCCAAGGCGATGGGACTTGAGGACGCGCTTGAATACATTGGCGATGATGAACTCGTCGAAGTCACTCCACAAAACATCCGCATCCGCAAGATGATTTTGGATGAAAAGGATGCTGCGCGCCGGCGATCACAGGGAATAATATAACCAGGTGCCTTTTCGTCAAGACCAAGTTATATATCCGCAAAGTGTACATAATTATCAGTTGACAGATATGATATAGTTGTATCACTATGCAGACAACGGATATTCAAGCCCTTGAAGCCCGCCGGAAGTTTGGTGAACTTTTGGAACGAGTTTACTACCAGAATGTAAAATTTCGGATTACTCGCAAAGACAAACCGATGGCTTATCTGGTGGGAAACGAGTATGTGCAAACAGTGAATACAATCATTGACTACATTATTGAAAACGAACCGGCCTTATCCGACACTTTGGCACTGACACTGAACAAAGAGTTTCAAGAAATTGTCAAACAAGGTACCAAAGAGATCAAGGCAGGCAAACTGATTCCAATCGAAACCATTCTCGAAGATGAGTGAACCGGAAAACGCAAGTTATCAAATCGTTACCATTCCAGTATCCCGTCAGGCACTCAAAAAATTACCTCTTCGGATACGCAAGCATTTAATTTCAGCCATGGAAATTCTCAAAACAGATCCGTATCAAACCGAAGAATTGCAACCGCCCTGGAGTGGATTCCGTTCCCTGCACAGTAAGTACCAGAACACACAGTACCGCATCGTCTATGAAGTGGACAAAACAAATTCGCGGGTCATTATTCGCTATGCGGCAACGCGCGAAAATTTTTATCGGGATCTTCGGCACCTGCATTTGAAGCCTCTGGTGAAAAATGAAACTTCAGGCTAACTTCATGATAGCTTGCATTTCTCTTTTGAAAGGAAAATGATATACATATGGAAGAACAAACTGGTACACCGCAACCAAATGTCCTGCCCCCAACTCCACCAATTATCCCACCAACTTTATCTGCACCTAAACGTTCTCCGCTGATATTAGTTTTGCTGGTTGTAATAGTGATCGCCCTCTTCGCCGCCGGAGGCTACTACTTAGGAACCACTAACTTGCTTATGCCACAACCGGTAGCTTCTCCAGTTGTTTATGCCTCACCCCAACCCGTTGCCTCCACTGACCCGACTGCGGAGTGGAAGACTTACGACGCGAATGGAATTACGTTTAAATACCCAGTAAGTTTTGTTGTCTGTGAGACGGAAGCTGTGATAGGCTTGATCTCAAGTGGTACATATGACGCAAGTGAGACAGATCCCTGTGGCTCCGCCGCTGAAAGAGGATATTTAATTGCGATTTATCAAACGGAAAATGATGATTTATTCCAAAACTGGCACAGAGATAATTATCCAAACTCATTTTCCAATTTTGCCGAGAAAACAATTTCAGTAGGAAACTATGAAGCAATACAAATATCGGGACTAGAAAATGAAACCAATATTGAATACTCTGTAATTAAAATAGAGAAACAGGAAGATAGTTTTGTGATTATTGTTTCCTACGGTTTGGAACAAGCTATTCTTGACCAAGTCCTCTCCACGTTTAAATTTTTGTAAATACATTACATTTCCTTTTTTAGTCATTTCGAGCTGCAGGCGAGAAATCCAGTGAGTGAAACGAACGACGCTTTGCTAGATTTCTCATTTCGCAAATGCTTCATTCGAAATGACAAAGTGCATCTCCTCAGCCTTTTTTCAGGTTACTGCAATAAAGTACCCAGTACTTAACAAGTGAACTGACAAGAGTTACCCGTCATTATCAAACGATTGGAGGTGAGAAAATTATGAACCTAGGTAAAAAAGTTTTGTTAACCACTGCAGCAGTCGTTGGAGGAGCAGTCATGGTTTCCCAAACCGCAGCTGCCCAGGAACCGTCCGAACAGCTGGCCCAGATCGTGGAACGCATTGCCGCCAAACTTAATATGCAGCCGAGTCAGGTGCAGTCAGTACTTGATGAAATGCACAGTGAAAAACAGACGGAAATGCAAACCCGCCTGGAAGAACGACTAACGCAGGCAGTGACTGACGGTAAAATTACTGAAGTGCAAAAACAAGCAATTCTGAGTAAACATGCAGAAATGCAAACTAAAATGGAGGCGCTCAGAGGTCTGACTCCTGAGGAACGCAAAACTGAAATGGAAAAAATCCATGAAGAAATGAAAATCTGGGCAGAGGAAAATGACATTGATTTTCCGTTTATCGGTTTTGGCCGCGGCTTCCACATGGGTATGAAGATGGGACATTGGCCAGGAAAAGACATTATTAACTAGTTAACTAATTCCCATTTGGCTAATAAGCTGAAGCAGGGTGGAAAAATCCACTCTGCTTTGGCATGTCACCGTAGGTATCTACCTAGTACACGCGTGGGGTGTGTAGGCCTTTCGACTCTTTTCAGCTTCTGGGGTATACTATCAGTATGAGAATCCTGGTGATTGAAGACGACCACCGGATCGCAACCGCGGTTAAAAAAGGCCTGGAACAGGAAGCATTTGCGGTTGATGTAGCTTTTGATGGTGAGGTAGGATTTGACCTCGCATCTACGGAAACTTTTGATGTAATTATCCTTGACCTTATGTTACCCAAGCTTGATGGCATTTCGCTCACTAAAAAATTGCGTGCTGAAAATATCCACACTCCGATTCTTATGCTCACCGCCAAAGGCCAGGTAGATGATAAAGTCGCCGGTTTAAATAGTGGGGCTGATGATTATTTAGCCAAACCCTTTGCCTTTACCGAACTGCTTGCCCGCATTAGAGCTATGAGCCGCCGGCCGACTTCCAGAATTGCCGAAATTTTAACCGTGGCTGACCTGGAATTAAATACAATCAACTATGAAGTGAAACGAAATGGCAAACTGATTACTTTATCCCGTAAAGAATTTGCATTGCTCGAATTTTTACTCCGGCATGTCAATACTATTGTCACTAAAGACCAGATTATGAACCATGTCTGGGAATATGATGCGGATATTTTACCCAACACCGTCGAAGTCTATATCGGTTACTTACGCAACCGAATTGATAAGCCGTTTGCAACCCAACTCATCCGCACAGTCCGGGGGTTTGGGTATAAGATAGGAGTGTAATGTTTACCAATGCCCGACTCAAATTAACTGCCTGGTATCTACTGATTCTCATGGCCGTGAGTTTCCTCTTCAGTGCCATTATTTACCGAATGGTAAGTAGTGAGCTCGAGCGGGGATTCCATCAGGCCGTAATGCGCATGCAGGCCAGGCGTTTGGGACTACTCGTCCCCACCAGTGACGTCAACGTTTTTTTCCTCGAAGATATTACCGAGGCAAAACTGCGGGTCTTGCGCGGTTTATTAATTACCAATGGCGGTATTCTGGCATTTGGAGCGCTCGCGGGATATATTCTGGCCGGAAAAACGCTCGCTCCAATCCAAAATACACTTGAAGAACAAAAACGGTTTACCGCTGATGCTTCCCATGAGCTGTGTACGCCCTTAACTGCTATCAAAACGACGCTTGAAGTGGCTTTGCGGGATAAAAAATTAACTGCTAAAAACACACGTGAGGTGTTGCGCTACAGTTTAATTCAGGTAGATGAACTCACCAACCTAAGTCAAAGCCTCTTGACACTTGCTAGAACTGCTACCAACGGAAGTAATTTTAATTTTACCCGCGTCGACATCAGTCCGCTCTTGACTGAGGTAACACGCCGCTTCCAACCGTTGGCAAAAAAGAAACAGATTACCTTAACAACCCATAAAACTGACTGTGTCGCAACAGCCGATGAAACGAGCATCACCAAACTGTTGACAATCTTGCTTGACAATGCAATTAAATATACACCGGAAAAGGGGAGAGTCACACTTACTTCAGAGCATTCAGATAAGGCATTGCAACTTACAGTAAGCGACACCGGAGTTGGAATTGCACGGCAAGAGCAACCGCATATTTTCGACCGGTTTTACCGAGCTGACTTGGCGCGTACCAAAGATAAATCGAGTGGTTTTGGCCTGGGGCTCGCAATTGCCAAACGAATTGTCCAGCTCCACAAGGGTAAAATTTCAGTGGAGAGTAAACTAGGCCACGGTTCAACGTTTACAGTAACCCTACCACTCAATGCCTAAGTGCTAAGCTATCCCACCTGTCAGGTGGAATAGGACTGCACACGGTAATCAGAACCGGAGTTGCATCACCGGAAGAAAATAATTAAAATACACGCGATGTTGATTCATTTTGAAAATTGGACTTCGACGCTGACGCAATCAATGGTGGTCAATTTTGGCTTTCCACGACCTGAATACGTGATAAAGGCGTTTGCACACGCGCACAAGAGGAATGATCTTCCCATAGAAACCCATCCGGATTTAATTACCATACCGATAGATGACGCGCCACTGAGGCCTTCCGAATGGTTTTACTACGGAACGCGTGAATTTTACCAGGGATCAGAACTGGAAGAGTCAATCCGGGCATATGGATTGCCTGACCACGCCAATGAGATCATCCGCGCGCTGTTTCGCTTTGCAAATGATT
>DQGR01000010.1 GCA_003524845.1 Patescibacteria group bacterium | reverse complement strand
TAGTTTTGAAATGAGTTCTATGTTTATCAGGGGAAAATGGCTGGCCTGATAAACTTTCAACTACCAGGGTAAGTCCTTGTGTATCGTAATAGTTAGGATCTTTTGCTCGCCTGACGATTGAGTCAAAACCTTCAAAACAGGCAAAATTATTACTTTCGGTTTCTTCTACCCCATACCCGTCTTTTCGTAAACGTTTAGCTGTTTCTTCGGCAATATTTGGCCAGGAAGTGAGCGAGCCGATATCTAAAAATGTCACCCCTTTCCAGTCGCGTGCTTTCATCAGTTGTTTACTCATGGCAACCGCAAATTGGATGTGCCGGTTTTGCATTTCTTCGCTAAATAAATCTACATGGTCAGGCCAGCGGTAATTATGGGTAAAACCTGAGTTTTCAATCATCTCCAGATTATTTTGCGTGAGTTGACCCCGATACTCCAAAATATTCTCATATTCATAAACAGTAATTAAATCTCCCCACGTAGTGAGTAGTAGCCGCATATCGCCGAATTTGACCATCTGGTTACGATTAAAGAGTTCAGAAGAAAGTCGATCAGGAGAGACGTTTCCTATATTTTCAACAGAGGTTGGCATAGTTAAAAACTAATTGTACTCAACAATTTCTTAAACCCCTCCCCATACCCGAAAAAGCCGACGTCGAGTTTGGGATTTTTGGGATGATCCATAATTATGGCATCAATCGGAGTTCCGTCTTTGGCTGATACATCATGATACAACGTCGTTTCAATTCCGGCAACGTTCACTTTTTCAGTTTTCTCAGGGGGCAGCGGCGGACGGGGAATTTCCGGCGCACAGGCGATGGCAATTTTATTACTGATGCCCTCGGTAGTTAAGGTGGCTGCCATGGACGCCTCGGTCAGGGTTTGGTTGTTCTCATAAGTAAACGACACTGCACAGTCTTTGATCGTGTACGAGCGATTTTCGTTAGTGGTGAATGGCGTTGGTATGGGAGTAGGTTGAGTGGGGGTTCCAGTTGCCCGCGGAATCAGCCGACCAATATTTAATCCGAATAAGAACATCGCAATGAGAGCTAAAGCTATCATCAGACGCGTGGTGTTGGAGTGCATGTTAGTCCAGTTTGCTTGATTCCTTATGCTGAGTAACTTTGCGGCAAACCTTACAAAACTTTTTGAATTCCAGCTTTTCCTTGGTATTCAACTTATTTTTTTCCGTAATGTAGTTGTGCGATTTACAAACCTCACATACCAGAGCAAAGATAGTCCGTTGTCCTTTTTTAGCCATAGATTCCTTTCAGGATCAGTGCATTATACCGTAAGTAGGCTGAATGTGGCAAGGGCAGAGGGCGCAGTGTGTTAGAATAAAACTGTTTCGAGGCAGTAAATTAATGAAACACTCGGTATTCTGGTTGTGTATAGTGGTTCCACTTTTCATTATTGGTTTGGGGAGTTTAGCCTATTACCTTCTTCAAAATCTTCAACCAGTTCCCGCCTCAGTGCCTCCGGCTTTTGTACAACCAACAATTCCGGTTGCCGGTTTCCCACTGCCCTCTTCTCAAACTTGGACTCTCCTTATCACTGGTGATGTAATTCCGGCCCGAGTAGTGAATCAGAAAATGGTAACTAAAAACGACTTTCGCTGGCCGCTGGTAAACTTTTATAGCATTTTGCAGAATGCCGATATTACTCTTATAAATCTCGAGTCCCCGTTACTTATCAATTGTCCAATCACCAATGAAGGCATGCAATTTTGTGGTGATGCCCGATTTGCTGCTTCGTTAGCTGAAGTCGGTGTAGATGTCGCAAATCTGGCTAACAACCACGCGTTGAATTACGGATGGGAAGGGCTAGGTGAGACACAGGAACTGTTAAAAAAAGTTGGGATTGTAACAACAGGGTTTGCATCCACTGTCATTCCGACCGAAGTGGAGGAATCTAATTCACCAACCATTCAAAACTTGAATGCGTTAGATCCCTCGACTAACGCTCGGGATGACTTTTTTCATTGTGAACGTGATATCTATTGCAGTTCGTTTATTCAAAAAGAAGTTAATGGGATTACCATTGGTTTTCTTGGTTACAATGCAGTTGGGCAGCGGGTTGACCGGAAAATTATTCAAAAGCAAATGAGCGCTGCGGATAAATTAGTTGACGTGCTTATCGTTTCGGTCCACTGGGGTAAAGAATATTCTCGTGAGCCGGCAATTGATTCGATAGCTGTCGATGATCCGCAAGAACTCGGCAGACTATTTGTGGACTGGGGAGCAGATGTGGTGGTGGGCAATCACCCGCACTGGTACCAACACATTGAATGGGTGGATAATAAACCAATTTTTTATGCGCTCGGTAATTTCATATTTGACCAGGAATGGAGTCAGGAAACCAAAGTGGGATATTTGGCCAAGTTACAGTTTGCGGGAAGTGAAGTTGTTAAAAATAAATTAGAAATCATTCCCATTGGCATCAAAGACTACGGCCAGGCGTTTAAGTTGGAGGGAGAAGAGAAAGATAAGGTACTGGAGATAATAGTAAACTAGTCAGTTTTAAAAGGAGATAGCAGAATAGGGAATAAAGTTACTCTTTACTACTGACAACCATATGAAACATTCTTAAAAATGTGCCCAAAGTCAATAATATTCACCAGACCATCTTGTGTAATGTCCGCATTTGGTGTGGTATAAAATTGAACATAAAGATTAGGAATAAAAATTAGAAGGTCAGCAGTTGTAAACACACCATCATGGTTATAATCTGTAGCACAAAGTAAAGGACTCGGAGACGGGTTCACTGCATTAAGATTATTGTATTGCGCTAATATAGTGTTGTAAATTTCTGGAAAGTTTTCGTTGGTTGCCGTGAAATGAAGATTATACACGCTCTCAGTAATAGTTGTGGGAGAAGTAACGGAAAATCCGATGCCATATTTTTGGCCGGGATAAAGCATAAGTCGATTTATCGGAAAATTAAAAGTAAATCCTGGTGGAACTGATGCAGACAGAATAAAATTAGAAGCGGGGCAAATTGAACTATCATTGTTCGTTACATACCACGAATACGTTACAGAAGTACCAGGAGTGACCCAAATAACATTTGGATAAATATTCAAAGTTGGTGGATTATGTTTGCAAGTTCTTTCAAAAAGGTTAATTTCTACAGTCGCTTGCTGAGGGGTTATAGCGAGAGTAGAAATCGTTACTCCCTCTGTAGAGTCCGTGAATGTTTTGCCTACTGCTAGTGCCGCATCACTAAATGTTGCCGTTTCTGGTGTTGTGTCAATCAAGAGTGACTGTGATGTAGTGGTTGGTTTGCCAATCCGGATTGATACACCATTAATTACAGGGTCACCAGTTAAAAAGGTGTCGAATATACCAAATGGTTGTCTGAATTCGAGATAATAATAATCAGGCACTTGTTGATTAACTCCCAGCTTACGAGGAATTACCAGTGTTTTGACATTTTGTGATGAAGTTTCTGCTGGTTCAAGTGTATAACTACCACTGCTTGTAATATTTTGAAAATGGAGAGCATCGGAAAAATTAGCTTTTAACCGATGGTAAGTACTAAAATGTAATCCATGTATCCAACCCATTTCATCAAATGGGTCTCCATACTCTTCGCTCATACAGCTACCATCTATTGCAACTGGCGTTCCGAAGACATTTTTGCAAAGATAGGCGTTTGCGTGGTTTAATGATAACGTGTGCCCAAATTCATGTATTAAAACAAATGAGTCAATTTCTCCTTGGGTCCAAATTATTCCAGGCGAGCCACCTAATGTCGCACCAGCTATGCCATATGTGCAATTATTGATAGCTGGAAGCACAAATAGCAAGGTTGTGTAGTTATTAACATCAAATCCAGATGCTGCAGCCTGGTTTATTGCTGCCTCCTGCCAAGGACCGGAAATCTCACAAGTAGCTGGAGCAGCCGATAAATATGGAATAGTATACCAACCATAAATATCTGCATCAGGGTGAAAGTGGCCTTCAAGGTGTGTAGTGCCATAGGATACTTCAGAAAGATAGGTATTTACACTTTTTGTTTTAACAAAAAGCTCTTGTCTAATTTGTTCAGCAGTGAACGGCTGTTGAGCATTATCTAGAAAATTATACATAATGACAGCGATTTTTTTCACTGTTGTTGAAGCCAAAACTCCGTCTCTTGATTTATGTATTTCAACCTCTTGTCCATTTTTGGGCAAAACTAGCATTTTGTTTTCCAACTTGATTCCGTTAACTCGAACATGCATGTTAGTTACAAGAGTTGGTGGAACATTTAAAAAGAAGAGCTCGGTTTTATCGCCGCTGTCATTGCTTAATTTGTATAATGTTTTGGAAGTTTTGCTCTTAAAATTGTCAAAGTGAGATATTTCAATCTTTCCTTCTATTTCTACTTTTTGTTCAACTAAATTTTTTACTGCAGGTGGTAGTTGCAAACGAATTTTTTCGCCTTCGTCAAACGCTTGCACAAGAATTGTTGGGTCATCACTTATTCTTTCGAGTATTTTTCGTTTACGATGTTCCAAAAGATACCTTAGTTGCGTTATATCATATCTATTTTTGTTAAGCTGTTCGTTTATCTCATTTGAATTATGTTTCAACTGCTGTGCAAAAATCTGAGTTTCCTCAATTGAATCAGCAAGAACTCTTTTTCCACTATCAGGTTCAGAAATAAATCTAAGAAACAAAGTTAAAGAACCAATTGTAATTAATGTGAGTGAGACGATTATAATGAAGTAATTCTTCATGAAACCTGTTCCAATTTAAGTATAAAATAATTCAGAATAAGGTGCAATTAATTCACAGTTAATTTATTAAAATGAATGAAAGTTTTGAAATAACAGACTACGGCCAGGCATTTATGTTGGAGGGAGATGAGAAAGAAGAGGTGTTGCGGGTTTTAAATTTAAATTAAGGATTTCCACTACCGTTATTACCATCTTGGTAACCGTTACCACTATAGTGTGCGCCCTCAGATGCCCAGATTTCCTGAATAAAACAATGAAGTTTTTCCCAGTCAGTCATGACTTCAACAGGTATACCCTCAATGTTAGTGTGTTGGCTAAAAAATTCATCCCATTTGTGCCGAAGAAGTTGCTCTGCAGCTTTCCAATTATCATCAGCGCTATGAGTAATAGTTCCAATTGCAGCCAAATCTGAATTTTTTTGCGCAAAATATTTTACTAATTCATAAGAGGGTAGACCTTCGGTTCCTAAGTGCGCTTCTAAAGGACCATCTATGTTATTAGTTTTAAGAAAATCAGAGGGAGTACTCGCATTTCGCAGTTCCAGTGAACGAATGATTCCCGGACGTGTGTCCGGTTCAGCATGTGTCAACCCTGGAAGTCTTTCAGCCAGAGTCACCATAGATGATATCAGCTTATAACATTTTTTCTATTTTTTCCACTAATAGTTTACTAAACAATTCTTTACCCGCATCACTCGGGTGGATGTGGTCGCCGGAGTTGACATATTTCGGATTTCCTTCGTTGCCCTGGAGGCTCGCGGCGTACGCGTTTGCCAATGGATAGTTTTCAGACTCGGCAAAACGAACTGTATTTTGTAAATAGGCTTTCACGGTCTCGCATTGAATAAATTTTCGCGGTTCAGGCAGGTTTGCCGAACCATCCGTATATGTTGGGCAGTACGGAGCAATTGCCGTAGCCAGAATAATTTTTGTATCCGGATTTCTGGTTTTGACTAAACCCACGATTTTGGCAAGTGTCGTCCACTGCCGGTCCAGGTCTGATTGAGTATTATCCCAGTGATTGTAGGCAAATGATTCGATCACCAGAAGATCCGGGTTTTGCTCAAGTACTCCCGGCCGGGTTTCACCTAAGTAATCATAACTATTAGTTAGATGTGCAAATCCGGTTTCAACGTTAGTTGCGCCTGTACCATGATTAATGAGCGTAAATTGCGTTTCCGGAAATCGTTCTTGTAAAATTTTAGTGAGGTGCGGCAAATCTCTGCCAAGCGTATCAATCATCGAATCCCCAAACAGTGAAATTGTATAGTGTGATTTTTCCAGTTTTTCAGTCAAGTTTACTTTTTTAGTTGATGGGGTGGCCACGGTTTGATCCCCTAAAACTGTTGGTTTTGTAATAATCTCTGCAAATGACACACTCGGTTTTTTCGTCGCACCACTTTTGTCCTGCATATACGCAGTTATAGCAGGTTTTGTTAATGCAGTTTGTGTGTGTGGGAGTGTCTGTCCGGGTAAAGGCACAGTGGTAGCAAAAAGCGTCGCCAGTCCGGAAAAAAATCCGGCAACGAGCAGAAAAAACAGCATGTATTTAGAGTAGAGAAAAAAAAGAGCTGGTGCAAGAGGAAATAATATTCTTACTTTCTTTGCTTGTCCAAAGGAAAGTAAGCAAAAGAAAGGATGGCCAGTGAAAGGCAAAAAAAAGGATAACAAATAGGCAAAATACTTATTTTTCTCTTGAATTACAGCTTATAGCATGCTATTGTCACAGGCATGCATAAGTTTAAGAACGAGCGGTTACTTGTTATTGCGCCACATCCGGATGACGAAGCAATTGGCTGTGCAGGGCTGATTACTAAAATTAATACAGCAGGTGGGAAGGTGTTCGTCCTGTTTTTAACCATAGGTGACACGAAAGATTTTTCAAAAAAAGGCGTTTCTTCAGTATCAGAACGGGAAGCGGAAATTGTTAAGGTAGCTCAGTTTCTCAAATTTGACGATTGGGAAATTGCTTTTCGGAGCAGTGAATACCATTTGCGACTGGATGCGCATGGGCAACAACCAATTATAAATTTAATAGAACGAAAAAGTCGGATTTCAATTGAAAAAATTAAGCCGACCATTGTGACCTTTCCATCGTTATATTCTTATAATCAGGATCATCAAGTAGTCGCTCATGCTACGCACGCGGCCTTGCGACCGGCAGAGCCGGTGACCAAACATTTTGTTTCAACTGTCCTTGCCTACGAAATGCCGATGGACCGGTGGAGTTTGAACCAGCAGATGGTGCCGAATTTTTTTGTCCCTTTAACGAAGGCCGAAATGAAGACCAAAACTCACGCCATGTCGTTATATTCCTCACAAATGCGACCCGCACCGAATCCGCGCTCGCTTGAAATACTTAAATCATTCGCCCAATTACGTGGGGCTCACGTTGGGCACGACTTTGCGGAAGCATATTATTGTTACCGAATGCTTATGCCTTAGACTATGCGCCTAGCCGGATACCAACCGCATTACTTTCCCCGTTTGCATTACCTGCAACGTACCCTAAGTAGCGATGTATTTGAAATATCAGATTACTTGCAGTTTGTGCGAAAGCACGACTTTGTCCTTCCTAATGGTTCGCACCAGCGGGGAAAATCGTATCAAGCACATACCCCAATAAAGCTCGTGAATGGAGTTTTTTCCCTCGTTGTCCCGACAAAAGACAACCTGTCAACAATAATGGAGACGCCGGTCGTTTATACTCCTGACTGGAGACAAAAACATTTAGCGTCGATCAGGTCAGGGTATGGGCGGGCGTCACAATTCCACACGTTGTTTCTTGAAGTGGAAGCGTTGCTTTCTCAGCAGTATGCTAGTTTGGGTGAATTAACCATACGGACTGTTCTATGGTCTATAGTACGAGTAATTACTGATGAGCCAATAGCTAAATTTTCACTAAGTGCGGTAAACCAGTTATTGAGTAAAACTAAGCACCCATTTCGATTGCGAAAGATAGTACTGGCATCAGAGACAGGAGTGCCGGCACAGGAAGGTAATCCTAACCAGTGGATAGTTGAACTTTGTCGAAAACTTCGTGTCTGTGAATATGTCACGGGGGGAAGTGCGAGTTCTGCCTATATGGATTATAATTTATTTGCGCACCACAAAGTTGACGTCATCGTTCAGGATTGGAAATGCCCATCATATCGGCAGCAGTTCCCATCATGCGGTTTTCAGCCAAACTTGTCCGCACTTGATTTAATTTTCAACGAGCCGCTTCACGTACGGCAAGGGATTTTAGAATAAATATGAAGGCGCTTAATTTCAAATGGATTGATTCGGTTATTTTGCTCCGGCAAAAGATTGATTTACGCGGCGCTATCACAAAAGTTCGGTTTATCTCGATCATAATTAAAATAACTATAATTTTAGTCATCGGTGTTGGGTTTGTTTTGCGGGCAATAAATCTCAATTATAATACGCCATTTTTGGATGAAGCTACCTATATTATGCTCGGTCTGCCGGCTCTGCACGGTGATTTTTTTCAGCTTACTGAGGCCGTCTACTGGGTAGGTGGGTGGCCATACAGTTACCCAGTTTTTGCTGCAATCCTTTACAAAATCGGAGGTATTGTTGCTTCGAGATTTGGCAGTGCTATAGTAGGCACTATCACAATTTTTTTTATATATACATTTACTAAAAATTTGCGTTTTTATTCAAGCTCCCGAGACAATCAAGTTTCTGGACTGGTAGGTGCCGCGCTTTTTGCAACCGCCGCGGTCCCACTTTATCTAAGTCGGACCGCACTCTACGATGCACTCAGTTATTTATTTTTTGCCGCCGGACTTGTATTATTGCAAGCTACTTGTAAAAAATATCAACGCACATATGCAGTGTTTTCGGCGTGCTTGTTTTTTGCTTCGTTTATAACTAAATATATCACTGGGATATATTTACCATTTATAGTGTTATTTGTACTACTTCAAATAAAAAAGACCAGCTCAGGTCGACATCGGCTTATACTGATGCGCGAATTTATTTTTGTTCTCTGTTTTCTTATCGTCATGTATGGACTCATCAATTTTGATGGTTTGCGCTCGTTTATGAGTACCAATGCTGCAACCACCGGAACGAGCGTTGCCAACATTCTTAACTCTTTTTGGTACCCGTCACGTTTATTATTTTTACTCGCACTCGGCGGCGGCTGGTTCCTATTTGATAACCGCCGGAGTAAAGTTCTTATCCTCTATGCCGCCGCGGCTGTACCGCTTATTGCTCATATTGTTATCCGAAATAGCGACGCGGCAACCCAAAGCAGCTTCTTATCACTTGTATTTCTGATTCCAATCGCCGGTTGGTTACTCACAGAACTGGTACGTTGGAATAAAGTAGTGAGTGTGGTGGTTATAGTTACTTTGATTGGAGTTAACTACGCCACCGCACGAGGTGTACTTGCCGATATCGAATCAGCCTGGCCCAACAGCTCAGGATCGATTGCATACTTGCGAAGCCGTGTGACTCGTGCGGATCGCCTTCTTGCAGAAGGTGATGATATTTATGCGCTTGGCTTATTTGGGCAAGTAACTCCAGAGCATATAACCGGCCCGTTTGTTTTTACCTACGGTGTTCATGAAGGGACGGAAGCTTATATAGCGGCACTTACTGATAAGCACTTTCGCTTTGTGGAACTTGAAGGGATTTATTTTTCAGAATCCGATATACTAAAAATAGAAACTCAGCTTTCTATAAATTACGCGCTCGTATGGGACGATGATACAATACAGATATATGAGCGCTTCGCCCCTTAAAGTTATATTACTTGTTGCTTTTGCTACGTTTGTCGTATGCATCGTCGTCAAAAATTACATCTGGGGGTTTTCGAACCTTGAAAACTCAAAAATCGTTCATTATTTACCCTCACCTGCAGCATCACTCCCACCGCCGCAATTTATCGGTTGGATGTCATATTGGGATGAGAAACACGGATATGAGCGGCTTAGAACAACAATAGATTATTTTTCAGTGATTGCGCCAATGCTTTACTTTGTTAATCCAGACGGCAGACTTGCCGCTTACACCATTTCAACTGGTAATCAGGCAGTAATACTTGCACGGGAGCATAATGTGCCCGTCATGTCCACGATTGGGGATGACGGAGATGCAGCGGGGTTACAAATCCTTTTGTATAATCAGGAAGCCCAGAATGACTTTATTAAACAACTGATCGGGACAGCAATGAGTCAACGGTTTGCCGGATGGGCGTATGATTTTGAACTACTTACTCCGAAAGATGAAGATGCATTTAGCAGTTTTGTTGAAAACTCGGTAACTCGACTGCACGATGCAGGTCTTACACTCGATGTGATCGTTTTTGCTCGAACTCGGACTGACGGATATCCGCCGTCACTCGCTCATGACTATGAACGGATCGGACGTGTAGCTGACCGAGTGATCCTGATGACTTACGGATATAATAATGAGCTCACTGAGGCCGGAGGACAAACTCCGCCTGACTGGTTGCGCGAGGTGTTGCAGTATGCAATTAGGTATATCCCGAAAGAAAAACTGGTTGTTGGCTTGTCGACCCATGGATATCTTTGGAACGAACAAGTGACCGGACTAACCTATCCGCAAGTGAAAGCGCTTGTTGACCAGGAAAATCTTGTTCCCGTGTATGACGATGAATCTGGGGCAATGCGGGCAAAATTTGTGGATGACAATACCGAAAATACGCTCTATTTTGAATCCGCAGCCACTATATATCGAAAAGTGCAATTAGTGCAAAGAGAGTTTGATATGCACACGTTTGCCTTGTGGCGAACTGGGGCTGAAGACTCCGAGTTTTGGCAACTTATCGAGCCTTCCCCATCTCTGTTTATGCGCGCTTCGCCGGAACCCAGCGGCCAGTTGAGCGAGTGAGCAGCCCTTGTGGAATTGAGATAAGGAGAACCCAGCTATTGATTAAATTAAATAGAAAAAAACCAATTCCCCAAAGGAGTAACATCGGCGCGCGATTTTTAACTGCGATAAACACCGTGAGTGCATAGTCGAGAATGACAATTGAAACTATAAATTCAAGGTAGCCGATAAAGTAGGGAGAAAACATTGCAAACAAGTTGAATCCCGCAAATTGTTGAACTATAAGAAAAAAAATAGAAGTCACAAAAACCAGAGGGGCAAATAAACTGACGAGTGAGAACAGTGCCACTTCAAGTGAAAAGAGTAGCGTGAAAATCCAAAATAATGACGGCCACACTCCCCATTTACGAATTGTTTGATAAAACCCCACATTCCAACGCCTGACTTGTGCACTGTAGTCAGTAAAATTAACCGGGTCATGGTAACGCGCGGCAATGGCGCGAAAGTGAGCAATCCAACCTAAATTTTTTTTATGGATTTGAAATGCGAGGTTGAAGTCCTCAATCACTATTCCGGGAGTGACCAAATCAAGTTTGCGAAGTACACGGGTCGGATACATCGCAGCAAAGCCAGGAATTACCGCATTGATGTTACAATACTTCCAGGTTTGGCCGTACATCAAAAAGATTTGTAAAATAGCATAGAGTTTGGTGCGATAAGCGGCGATAAAATTCTGAAGTGAAATGTGGCGCCTGTTTTCCCAAATGGGAATGGCATAAGCAGCAATTGCCGCGACTTCTGGTTCGTGAGTGAAAAGTCCGAGGGCATGCTTGACGAAATATGGTTCAAGTTCGGTATCTGCATCGATAAATAAAATATAGCGGTATTTTGCAAGTAGCGAAAATTTCTTGATAAGTTGCTCAAGAGCTCGGGCCTTGCCGCGACCGGAAGACAATTCCAAAACCGAGCAGTTGAGGCGACGGGCAATTGCCGCAGTTGCATCGTGCGATCCGTCGCTGACCACGTAAATTTGTTGGCCCGGAATTTGCGTCGTAATCGCAGCTATTGCACTTTCCAGTACTGTTTCTTCATTATGGGCGGGTATGCAGACGGCAACCTGGCGTTTCAAAGAACTTAATTGTTCTTGCGTCAAAGAATACTGCGGTGGGCGAAACTTTTCCCAGAAGACTCTCATAAAGGAAACACATCCCCAAAAAAACAAATTCAGGCTCAGCGGGAGGCCAATTTTCATGTGTGGGGATTATAGCAGAGAGCGATTGTTATTGAGGCGTTACTGAAGAGAAACTATTAAATATCTTGCAGTTGATCATAGTTCAAAATTAATTCTCGCGCCTTTTCATTACTAATTACATTAATCAACAAAATGTAGAGAGTTGTTTTTACATTGACTTATGCCAGATACACCGTCCATCCACATTCCACACTTACTTATTGACAATTTTTATATGGATCGGATACAATCTTTGTATATGAGTACTACGGTCAATATTTCCTTACCCCAACAAATGTACGATGATGCGAAGCGTTTTTTAAAGCAGCGCCGGTATGCGTCACTGTCCGAGCTGATTCGGGAAGCTTTGCGTGGTGTTTTGTATCCTATTGTAACGGAGAACGGCTTCACGCCCGAATTTGAAGAGGAAGTGCTGAAAGCTGCGGCTGAGCCGGAAGAGAATGATCGGGAATGGGATGGAGTAACACCATTTTCGGAATTTGTTCTTTCTCAAAAGTCAATAAGTCATGATAAAAATAAGGTACACCGGTCAGTATCAAAAACTGCACGCTAAATACATTGAGCTTATTCCAGATTTAAGGAAAGAAGTAGATAAGCGAGTTATATGGTTTCAGAAAAATCCAGATGATACCCGTTTGGACAATCATCCCTTAACCAAACGATTGAAGGGAAAGTGGGCGTTTTCTATTACAGACGACATAAGAATAGTTTACGAGTGGAGAAATAAAACTACTGTCAGATTCTTAATCATTGGTCCACATGATTTGGTATATAGAAAGAACTAGGATTTAATGATTTGGAGGTTTTCCGCAACCCGTCTTCCAAAGGAGTATGCAATTTCCACCCTAACTTTTTTACTTTGGTTAAATCTGGGAGTCTTGATTCGTGGTCGTGTTTTAGGCGTTTGATTTTGATTATTTTACTTTTACTCTTAGTCACGTTAATTATTAATTCTGCAAGTTGTCTGATAGTGACCTGTTGATCACTTCCCAGGTTATATACTTCACCTGATTTACCCTTTTTCATAATAATCAGTAACCCGTTCACTAAATCATCTACATAACAAAAAGTCCGTGTCTGGGTGCCCTTCCCGTGGATGGTAATTGGTTTATTACTTAAGGCTTGTCGCAGGAAGCGGGGAACTACCCGCGTTTCAGATCGGTCCATTCCCGGACCATAAGTATTAAACACGCGGACAATTTTTGCATCCAGTTTATATTTTCGGACATATATCGAAACCAGACTTTCAGTAAACCGTTTGCCCTCTTCGTAGGGACTGCGGATTCCAGTCGGATCTACATTTCCGGTGTAGTTTTCGGTTTGCGGGAAAATAAGCGGATTGCCGTAGGTTTCAGATGAGCTCACAACTAAAAATTTTGCCTTATGCGTGCGCGCCAGTTCGAGAATATTTCGCGTGCCAATTGAACAAGTGAGCAGCATTTCCTCAGCCAATTTAGTTAAATTCGGAACACCGGTCGGACAGGCGAGATGGTAGATAGCGGTAAGGGGTAAGCGGTAAGCGGTAAGTGCGTGAGGAAGAGGGTTTGTAATATCGTGTTTGATGAATGTGAAATTGGGAAAAGACCGCAGTTTATTAAGATTGCCGCCATCACTGGTAATCAGATTGTCAACCGCAATGACTTCATGGTTTTGTTCAAGCAAGCGTTGACACAAGTTTGCACCAATAAATCCCGCGCCGCCGGTAACGAGAATACACATAGAAGTTACTGAAAAAATTATAGCTTATAAATATGTTCGTTCTGAAAGTGAGACAGCGCATTCTGGATGTCAAATATCGGAACTTCGCTATCAACTATCTGTTGGTAGTCAAGATCCGAATGCGGAGTAGAAACCAAAACCAAATCATGTTGTTTAATTAAATCTTTCGTTAAGTGAAGTGAGGTAGTGCCATTAAATTTAGGCACATGCGGGTCGTGATAAGAAACGTACGCTTGTTGTTTTTCTAGTTCCTTCCAGACTTTGAGAACCGCGGATTCGCGGGTATCTGCGACATCTTTTTTGTAGGTTATACCGGTCAGTAAAATCCGTGAGTGACCGTTTTTACCGTATTTTTGTAAAATTTCAAACGCACGTTTGACGACATAGCACGGCTGAAAACTATTGGTTTTTAAAGCCTGTGCCACCATTGGCAACGGGATGTGGTTTTTTTCTGCGTCTTCAAGCAAGTATGTTGGTAAAACCGGAATGCAGTACCCACCGGCGCCAGTACCCGGGTAGTGCGGCAAAAAGCCAAACGGTTTAGTCGAAGCCGCCCTGATCACTTCCCAGATATCAATTCCAATTGTGTCGGCATATTGCGCCATTTCATTAATAAGATTGATGTTGACCAGGCGAAAGGTATTTTCCAGAACTTTGGTCAGTTCGGCAATATCAAGTGAGGTCACGGGCACGACTTTTTCCACGAGTTTCTCATACAGCGCAATCGCCAGTTTTAATGAAGGTTGGTCAGCGCCGGAAACAACTTTGGGAATCGCGCGCATGGTTTGTTTACTACCCGGGTCAATCCGTTCCGGCGAAAAACTTATAAATAAATCTTTGCCCACAGAAAATCCCGATTTTTCGAGTAATGGTTGTACTATAGTTCGAGTAGTACCGGGGGCGACACTGCTTTCCAAAACCACCAGACAGTTATGGTGTAGTACCGCGCTTACCGTATGGGTTGCCTTTTTCAGCAAACTCAAATCAGGTTTCCCCATTTCGGTAAGCGGAGTTGGGACACAAATAATAAAAATATCACAGGACCGTAAATCAGCAGAAGTGTGAGTGAGTTGTAAAAGCGGAAGTTGTTTTTGCCTGAGCAGGTTTAATCGTTCCCGGTTAATATCAAAGCCGATAGTGGTAAATCCGGCGGTTGTAGTTTCAGTTGCGACACTGGTGCCGATATAACCCATGCCAATAATGCCAATTTGGGCGGTTCGCGCGGTAATCTTATGCAGCAGGGCAAGTTCTTTGTCCATCGGTTTTAAAAAAGACAATCCTTATAATTAGGATTGCCTCAGAGTGCGGTAAGCATTTTATTAATTGTTATCAGATCTATAGGCTAGTGTCAATAATGAAAATCGTAAACAGTGAGACTCGTAAAACAATAAAAGATTTGTTATTCTAATAGAGTATGCGGAAATTCGTCGTAATTTGTATAGTTATTTTTCTCTGTTTTACACTTTCGGCCGGTACTGTTCTGGCCCAAAGTATTACATTCAATGTGGGGCAGCCCAACAGCAGTTTATTTTACGGCTCGTTTATGGGTTTTGGAGCAGAATGGGACCCGTTTCTTTTTAATACTAATAACTTAAACCGCGGGGTCACTGAAGCTGATTGGACTCTCAATACCCAAAGACTCAAAGATCTAAACGTAGGGATTATCCGACTGATGATGCAACTTAATTGGGCTACCTCAGATCCAAATCTAATGAACTGGAACTACAATTCGCAACAAATGAAGTCAGTATTCAAATATCTGGATTTTGCTTGTCAAAATAATATTACCGTGATTCTAACTGATTGGGGTTGGTCAGTCAGAAACAGCCTCTATGCTAATCCCACTGATCCCCGGTTTGGCCAAGGGATTGCGATGTATCTGGATGAATTTATCAATAAACGCGGCTATTCCTGTATTAAATATCTGATTGTTGGAAATGAACCGGATAATGAAATCGAGCTGCAATACGGGATGGACGCGTACGAAACGATGTACCGGAATGTTGACGCTGCCCTCAAAGCCAAAGGGATTAGAAATCTGGTTAAACTGACCGGTCCTGATATGGGAGGGCAATGGAGCTTTATGGGAGACGCGGTTTCCCGTCTTAAAGATATTCTCGATACCTATGATTTTCACCGTTATGCTTCAACGAGCGAGACAAGCAATTTTGGTTTGCCTGGTACCTGGGAATCGCTTTGGAGTCATCTGGATATGTGGCGGGGGGATGTTAACTATCGTGACTCAAATGCGTCTGGAAAACAACTCTTGTTGACCGAAATGGGCAATGATGGAGGTACCACCAATTCCCATCCCTTAATCGATACTTTTGAATACGCGCTCCATATGGCCGATTACGGTACCACCCTACTTATTACCCGTATTAATACCGGAATTGCCTGGACGATGCACGACGTATATTATTTTGACGGCGGCCAGTTTATGGAGTGGGGGATGTGGCGGTACAAAAACAATAACTGGTCAATTCGTCCGTGGGGTCAATCGTTCGGTTTACTCATAAAACATGCTCCCCGCGGTAGTATTCAGGCACCCATAAATGGAACTCCAACGCAAACGCCGGCTTTGTCCCAGTACCACGCCGCTGCGGTCAAACGACCGGATGGCAAATGGAGTATATTTCTAGTTAACCGGACCACCAGTTCGGTCACGATGACGGTAAATTTACCCACTGCACCGCAATCAAATTTTGACCGCTACGTATTTGATCGGAACACTTCGGCTGCATTTCCCAATCAACTCGTATTGCCGCCAGTAGGTACGGTAAGCAATGCTTCGCAACTCATTCTAACCGTGTCGGGAGAAAGTTTTATGGTGCTGGCTGAACAGATCACTACGCCTTCCCCGTGTCCATCGGCAACGCACGATGTAAACGGGGATTGTCGGGTAAATGGAGCTGACGTGGTGGTTTTAATAACCAACTGGTTACGCGGAAATTGTACGCAAATGAATTGCGACCTTACGGGAGATGGAAAAATTAACGTGTTTGATTTTGGCACAATTGCAGCGGATCTAATTAATTAAGGTCAGCTTTTAATAACTTTGTACACATTTCCAGTCTTATCATCCGACACAAAAAGACTTCCCTGGGTATCAAATATCATATCAACCGGCCGGGCAATCGCCTGACTGTCTTGTAAAAATCCAGTGAGGAAATCAGTTTCGCCAGTGATATTGTTACCTTCCAAACTCAGTCGTACAATTTTATACCCAATTGGAGTTGATCGATTCCAGGAACCATGATACGCAACCAGCAAATCATTATTCCATTCAGCCGGGAATTGCGTTGAATTGATAAACGTCAGTCCAAGCGGTGCCGAGTGTGCCGGAATTCCATACTGCGGCGTTTTGGTATCCATGCAGGGATCACGGACATAAATATTGCGGTCAAACACCGTATCGTGTTTGCGGTCACCCCAGCAGATCGGCCAACCGTAATTCTGGTTGGAAGTGATGATGTTAACTTCATCAGGTGGTGTAAAATCACCTAAGAAATCCCGGCCCATTTCCGTACCCCAGAGTTCATTTGTCAGCGGGTTGACCGCAATAA
>DQGR01000099.1 GCA_003524845.1 Patescibacteria group bacterium | reverse complement strand
GAAAGCGAACAACTTTCTGAAAGTTACATTTCAATCGGCTTAGGACTACTGGTCGTGGTCGTGGTCGGAATATTGCTCTATAACTATTTCACCCAGCGCGGTGAACAAGGTCAGGCAGAACCCTCTCCACAAACCATCACCGAAGAAGCCACTATGTCAGCGCAACCAGGCGGAAATTACATCGTGGTGGAAGGCGATACCTTGTGGAGTATTTCTGAGAAGGCTTATGGTACCGGCTACAATTGGTCAGATATTGCCAAAGCCAATAGCTTGAATGAGTCTAACCAGCTGGTTGCTGGCCAGGAACTGGAAATTCCGGAAGTNNGTTGGTGTGGCATCAGCTACTCCGGCAGCTTCGGCGCTTGCCGTAGCCTCACCAGTAGCATCACCAACCATAGAACCGAGTGCGAGCCCGGTACTCGTCAGTCCGACTCCCATGGCTACTGTTTCACCGGTTCCAGTGGCCAGCGTGACACCGTCACTGGCGCCAGACAGCGAAACCGCTACGATTAGCGGTACTTCGTACACGGTGGTCGGCGGAGATTCACTCTGGAAAATTGCCGAGCGCGCCTATGGCGACCCGTACCAGTGGGTAAAGATTGCTCAGGCCAATGAACTCGTGAACCCGGATATAATTCATCCCGGAAACGTTTTGACACTACCACGGTAAGTAGTTTAACTAGAGTAATAATAAAAAAAGGGCCCTGCAGGGTCCTTTTTGGTGCTTAACGAGACAGGCTCTGTCATCCTGAACTTGTTTCNNTTAGTACACCGGTAGTATGCGTCCTTCCCAAGGACGAGAAGCGAGTTCAATTCTCGTACCCCGCTCCAGATGTGACAGAAATAAACAGAAAGTTATTAGAAAATTACATAAAATAATACATATGTACCACGGAATTGTTCTAGATTTAGAATTTAAAGATCCAACTTTCCCTGAAAAGTTCAAGGTATTCGCGAAGCGCAAAAGTACTACAAATGACTGGATACTTTATGGCGTCGAAATTCCTGATAAAGAAATAAGTCAATCGATTTCGAAAATTCAAGAAAATATGAGGGACGATGAACCTTACTATGCGCATTTTTATAGTGACAATGAGATGTTGGTAGTATTTAAGAACAAAATTTTTAAAGTTAAACCTCATAATTCTACGTGGAGGCCAATAATTAAACATGGGAGAAGCCTTAACATTCCTGAGGAACAACTAGACTTTTGGCCTAACAGATTTCAAGATGAAATACATTATTTTAAGCAAGAAGATTACATTTGAAAAAACTTTTGATATTAAGATGATCTTTAAGAGATTGTAACTGAAAAATGATATTGGGTTTGATATATTCATTCAGACCAATGTGGTTCGAGCTGAGTACCGTTACCAGCTCTCATCCTTCGCCGAGGCTACGGAATGGCAAAGCAAATAGTGACAGGAGTAACCAGAACGTTAGTAAGAAACTACCCAAATTGACAAATATGCACTTCGAAAAAATAAATATCTCCACTGTTACATCGCAATCCCTTAAAGGGCGAAAGTACTTAGACTCTTTTCCTGAATATTACGAGTTGGCTACAGTGATTGAAAACAATCTTTGGCATAACAACCAGAATGTTTTGGATCATGTAATCGGTGTGTTCGCAGGATTGGAGGTGGTCCTTAAATTTACGGATTTGAAAGCTACACAAAAGATTTTGCTGGAAAAATACTTATCTGTGGTTATAGGTCATAGAACAAAAAAAGAAGCTCTAATCGTAGCTACTTTACTTCATGATATTGCAAAAACAGATACGCTAGTAAAGCATCCTGATGGAACTGCTAGCTGCCCTGGTCATGAATTAATTGCAGCAGGAAGAGTTAAAAGATTTTCCAATAGATTTGATCTTAGTAAGAATGACGAGGCGTACGTTGAAAGAATTGTCAGGTATCACGGCTTTATCTCCGAAATACTTAATTTGATTATTGATAATAGTAATAAAGAAAAGTATCTTGAAATATTTCAAGATACCGTAGGCGATATCGCGATAGAGTTAGTACTATTAATGCATGCTGATATGCTTGGGTCTGATTTAGAAGCCAGTGATAAAAAAGCATACACGGACAGAATTAACACTTTATCCTGGATACTTGATCAGCTTATGGAAAAGTATGAGTAAGAAAAAATTCGTAACCCTCAACAACAACTATAAAATCCCGGTGATTGGGCTCGGGACATGGAGATTGAAAAAAGATACAGTACTTGAGGTAATTGAGTTTGCGATAAATATTGCCGGATACCGGCATGTTGATTGTGCTAGTATTTATGGTAATGAAATCGCAATTGGCAATGCGTTTCACCACGTGTTTTCATCTGGAAAAGTCAAGCGGGAAGACGTATTTGTCACCAGCAAGCTCTGGAATACTGAGCACCATCCGAAAAATGTTGAAAAAGCCCTGCGGCAAAGCCTTAACGATCTGCAACTTGACTATCTTGACTTGTACCTCATGCATTGGGGCATTGCATTTCTTCCCGGCAACAGCTTGGGTCAAATCGGCGCTAATGGGTTGGTTAAAACCGAACCGGTTTCTGTGCAACAAACCTGGCAGGCAATGGAAAACCTGGTAGCCAAAGGGTTGGTCAAAAGTATCGGCGTTGCCAATTTTACCGTCCCCCTGATTATTGATTTATTAACGAGTGCCAAAATCAAACCAGTGGTCAATCAGGTGGAGATCCATCCCTACAATACCCAGGAAGAATTAGTTAACTTCTGTCATAAGCAGAAGATCCAACTTGTCGCCTATTCCCCATTCGGTTCATCAGAAAGAAGTAAGCATCCGAAGCCGCTGACTGATGAATTGGTAGATAAGGTTGCCACATCTCATCATAAGACTCCGGCGCAAATACTGATCAGATGGGCGCTGCAACGAGGACTGGTGGTTATCCCAAAGAGTGCGCATCCTGATCGCATCCAGGAAAATATACATGTATTTAATTTTGAACTGTCCAGTAACGAGATGGAACGCATTAACAATCTAAACAGAAACCTTCGTTTTATCGATCCGGTTGACTGGTGGGGATTGTCCTACTTTAAATAAGGTAACTATACCTTTATAGCAGTTAGGAAGCTAGTTGTCAATAGTTGATATATTGACAATTGAAAACAGTTTTACTACTTTATAAGTAGGACAGAAGATTTGAAAAATTGATTATTTTATGATAGCATTCCGAGTCCTACACTTAAAACGACCTCAAATAGCACTTTTTAATTTTGAAATAAGCCCACATTAGCGAACAGAACGAAAGAAACTACATTAGTTTACTTTTTTAGATTTCTTGTATTTTTCGGGAACAAGAATCCCGTTGTTTACGAAATAGCCTCTAGGTATTCTAGGGGCTATTTTTTGTTGGATAGAAAATCTGATTTGCATGTACATCACCTCCATCTGCCGTGTTGGGGAACTGGCGCATGAAGTCTGTCTAGGAGAAATGAAGAAAACGCTCTGCCCGCAAAGGCGGGTTTATTTGCAAATATCTACAGCTCTTAAACCTGCTGGCCATCACGCTGGCTTATGGAGGCCATATAAACCAGCAGGTCAAAGAGTTGTAGTTCCATAATTTGCGTGATGTTAAAGTACGTTGCTAAACCGCAGTATAGCAACTAGTACTTCTTATAGTCAATATCCTTGAACATCCACTTAACCATTATTTCTGATATTTTATAGGTTTCAATTAGTGTACCTGATATAACAACGCCGATTATTATTTGCAGATCACGAATTGATCCATTTCTAATTGAATCAATAACCAATCCAAAAACTCTTATATTCTGATAAAACAATAGGAATCCGAAGAAAACACTAAAACCTATTCGTAAAGCAATCTGTGTTACAACATCCCAAAATCTGGCCGTATCTAACCGTGTTTTTATATCTTTACTTTTTTCAACTATTGCTGAAGGTATACTAAAATCACTATTTTCGCTTATAAAGCTACCGATTGAACTTTTAAAATTCTCATCTGCGGAGGCTGCACTAATAACAACATTATGTTCAGGATTTTTTGGACTCATAACAACTGTAAATTTTTAAGTCTAAAATATACAGCCGTTGGTGAAACTCCAAATATAGCTGATATTTTTTCTACATCATGCGTTAATTCCCAATACTTTAAAATAAGTTTTTTTGGCATTAAAAGGCTTGCCGCAAACCAGTTGGCCTCTGACTCCTGGGGAGAATTTTGACCATCAAGTTTAGTTAAGGCAGTTCGTAAAAAGACTTCTTCATTTTTATCATTATGTAGAAAATGATGTCCTAGTTCATGAGCTATAGTAAACACCTGGCGGGGATATGGATCGTCTGAATTTACAAAAATAGTGTTATCTAGTCTTTTGTATGCTCCAGCTATATTTTCTTCTTTGAATCTACCAACCTGTAATTTAAGATTGTATTTTTTCAAAATCTTAAAGATGTCTATTGGAGGTTGCACGGAATCCAGATTATCAAACACAGAAAGTAACACATCTTGCGCAGATGATTCTATTGACAAGATTTGATCTTTAGAGAGTATTGCCATATTATGTATTAACTACTAATTTTATTGTATGAAGACTATAACAGAAAAACAATTCCAAAAACTAATTAAATTAGCTGCACAACCCGTGCAAGAAGCAGAGAAAAGATCGGTTCAAAAGAAGAGCGGTGATTATAGCGGTAAGAAAACTCGTCAACGTAAAGCTGTAAATACTTCGGGCTAACCGCGTGATACGTTCCGTTGATTGAGCGTTTTAACTGACTCCAAAATCCTTCAAGCGTATTTACATGAACATTACCCCGCACATACTCTTTCGCTCCATGCGCAATGGTTTGATGAACATACCCTTCTTTAGCAAGTGATCGGTACGGTAAGTACTCGTCAGTCATTACTTCCGTACCAAGTTTAACGTGTTCACGGATTATCGGCATAACCGTTTTTCGTTTGGTATCAACGGTTACTTTTGCTTTAACAATACCTTTGCGCTCTACCATACCAAATACAGGTGTTTTATTTTCGCTCCCTCTGCCACGTTTGTTATTCCCGCCTTTACCACCGAAGTATGACTCATCAATTTCAGTAATCTTTGTGAGTACTTCTTTGTTCTGTTCAAACAGCAAGCGGATTTGCTTTGCAATTCTCCATGCAGTTTTATAGGTACAGCCAAGTTGGCGTTCTAACTCTTTAGCAGATACGCCATTCTTTGACGTAGAAAACAAGTACAGAGCATAGAACCAGCTGGTAAGCGGTGTATCTGATTTATGAAAGATGGTATTAGCCACAGGGTGTAGTTGAAAACCGCAGAATTGGCAACAGTAACATTTACGGGATTTGATGCGATTAAACGTAGTTTCTTTTTTACACTGTGGACACTTTTTTATATCCCCGTAGCGGGATACAAACAGTGCATCCAAACAGGCGTCATCAGTAGGGTATTTTTTGTGAAATTCGTTTATGGTAAACTTCATGCTAGAAGCATACCATATTATTTAACTGTTGTCAAGGGATAGTTACCTTAAATAATCTTAATTTTAAACGGATTTAAAATCCCGCAATATCCCACTACCAATTTGTCTTTTTCCCCTTTATAATAAATTTTCCTGAATTTATGAAACGCAACCCGACGCTCATTATTCTCATGGTCATCATGCTCGTCAATGCTTTAAGTTACGGGACGATTATTCCGCTGTTGTATCCGTATGCGGCGCGCTTTGGCATTAATCCGCTGGGCTTAAGTTTACTGTTTGCTTCATTTTCCCTGGCACAACTTCTGGCCACACCTATAATTGGCCGCTTATCTGATAAATATGGCCGCAAACCGTTGCTTTTATTGTGTCTTGCCGGAACTGCAGTGTCACTGGCTTTGTTTGCCTCAGCCACCAGTGCACTGATGCTGTTTGTTTCTCGCATTCTGGACGGCATCACCGGCGGCAATATTTCAGTGGCGCAAGCAGTACTCGCCGACACCACTGAAGGTAAAGACCGCGCCCAGGCGTTTGGGCTTTTAGGCGCTGCGTTTGGCTTTGGCTTCCTATTTGGACCGGCTCTCGGCGGATTATTAAGCCAAATTTCGCTTTCTGCTCCGTTCTGGTTTGCCGCCGCACTTGCCTTAGGCGGAACGCTTGCTGGCACGTTTATGCTTAAAGAAACACTTGATAAATCCAAACGTCAACCTGCTAAACAGCCATTTTTTAGTTTGCATGGCCTCACAGAAGCCCTTACCAATCCGCTTACCGGCATTATTCTCGTCATTTCGTTTTTGTTTATGACTGCGCTCAATGCCTGGATTATCGGCTTCCAGACGTTTTCAAATGATATTCTGAAACTTCCGGCGCGAGACATTGGTTTGATGTTTGCCACGTTTGGGTTTATCTCGATTGTAATTCAGGGCTGGGGTATCAGAGTACTACTCAATAAGTTTAAGCATAAAAAAAGCATACTGGTTGGCTCATTGCTGTTTTCAATCCTAATTGTAGCGCCGACGTTTTTTATCCACTCGTTTGTGCCGTTTTTTGTGCTCGTATTACTATTTGGCATTACGTCAACACCAATGAACCCGGTCATCACTGGGCTCTTATCTGAACGCACCAAAGCCGAAGACCAAGGAGGAATTTTGGGCATTAATCAATCAATCGTGTCATTCGGCCAAATTGTGGGCCCACTCATTGCCGGTACGATCGCCACCACTTCGGTAAACGCCGTATTTCCGGTTGCGGCTGCTATTATGGTAGCTGCACTGGTTGCTACTAAATGGCTCTATATTCCGAAAGTAATGCCGGTTAACTTGTAATTTAACTTCAAAAGTTGGCAACTCTTTACGCTTCTAGTACAATACAGACACGCCGACACAAGCTTCAGCCAAAGACTTGAAGCAAAGGCTCATCGGCCTCTGACTGAGATTATCCTGTGGATGACAGTTTTACCGCCTCTTTAGCTCAATGGTAGAGCAGCGGTATCGTCCCAGCATTATCTTTCTGATTTTGATAAAATCAGAAGTAGATATGCGGGATCCCGTACATTTACGCCGACATAGCTCAGTTGGTAGAGCAACGCTTTCGTAAAGCGTGGGTCGTCGGTTCGACTCCGACTGTCGGCTCAATAGCGTCGGCTAAATGGTACAGGGATAAACCGTAGATGTCAGTTCGATTCTGACAAGAGGCTCAAATATGGAAGGAAAGTAAAAGCGTAGGTCGTGCTTGCCGGCAGGCAGGGGTTCGATCCCGACAGACGGCTCTGAACTATGCCAAGACGTATATCACGCATCTCACGAGTTGAAGAACAACGGGCTACCCGCAGGTTTTATATACTGGTGGCAGTAATTATTGTGATTATCGCCATCCTGGTGGTGGTTGGGGTGCCGGTATTAATTCGGGTAAGCGCCTTCCTTGACCGCAGCCAGACTTCCTCGAACGCAAATCAGGATACGACTGCACCGTTTGCCCCTACTCTCTCACCAATTCTCAATGCAACCAACAGCGCCCAACTCAAAGTTGATGGTTATGCCGAGCCGGAATCAACGCTCATATTATTTCTTAATGATTCTGAAGAAAAGAATGTAATCGTCGGCACTGACGGCGAGTTTGAGTTTAATGACCTCACTCTAAAAAGCGGTGAAAACCAAATCTACGCAACAGCAACCGACACTTCCGGCAACGAAAGCGCGCCTTCACGCACACTAACAATTATGTTTAAAAAGGGTGCGTTGAAGCTTGAAGTGAGCGAACCGAGTGATGGCGCCGAATTTGGCCGCAATAACCAGGAAATAACCATCAAAGGCAAAACTGACGAAGGCAACCAGGTCTGGGTGAATGACCGGTTTGTTTCAGTTCGTGATGACGGTTCATTTGAACACCAATTCCGCCTGAATGATGGAGACAATAACTTACACTTCGTGGCCCAGGATGCAGCCGGCAATCAGACTACCTTGGATCGGAAAGTTAAATTTAATCCCTGATACTACCTCCCCACAGCACTGAAAGCCAAACCAGGACTGGCGGGTAAAATAAACTATTATCAAATAAACTGTGGATGCCGATCGCAAGTACGGTTAACCCAAGTAGTTGCCGATGTCGCACTTCAACCAGTTCCCAGAGTTTTTTACCCATCCAGAAAAAGCATACAAACCCAATAATTCCCACTGTTACGAGTAGAAATAAATAGCTATTATGAAATCCTGCTGCCGAGTGCGCGTTTTCTATCTGGATTAAATTCTCAGGCGGTGCACTGCGAACATAGCGAATAGTATTAAATCCAACACCTATTAACGGCGAGGTTCGCCAAAGCCGAATGGCTTCAACTGAGTTATCAATTCTTGAACTAATTGACATAGTACGCAGTAACCGCACTCCTTCACCACCGGGACGCGGCAACAGAACCAATGTCAATAAAAACACACTACCACCAATCAACAACCACTTAAACTGTCGCTCTTTTAATGCAAAAACTGCTCCTACAACTACTAAAGCCACATAACTTCCCCGCGAATAGGTAAGTAATAATGCAATGAGTAAGAGTATTAAAACGCCAACCCACACCAAATTTACTATTTTACGGTGGTGAATCCGGGTAATAAAAACCAGAATAATGGTGAGCACCAATAAAATTCCGGTAAAGTTAGGGTCGAAAAATGAGGAAAACAGCCGGAATTCATGCGGATCCCAACCCAGATAGGAAAGATTGCGTAAATTTGGGTAGAGGAAATACTGCAAGAACCCTAGAAGCGCTATCACCATTCCGCTGATCAGTAACCCGAATCGGACAGATTTTTTCAGTTCCACAGTTGTACTTACAATTACTAAAAGCACAAGAAATACGGCAAAACGCACTAAATATAACGCGGCCGTAAGTAATTCTGTAATCGATAACCTGAAACCGGCAACCACCAGAGAAAGCAGAGCCACGAATAAAAATGGTCCGGCTACTCGTAGCAACGGGTCAACGGCAGGTACGATCTTTTTCCCTTTGGCAATAACCCAACCAATAAGTAATGTAGCCGTGGCAACATCGAGCAGGGACACGCGAACTGGACCAAAAGTTAATGAACTCACCACCCCACCAATGAGCCCCAGGAGAAGATAATTGAAAAGAAAACTCATACCGCTTGTTTGTTGGTTTGCAGGAGGTACAATTTGGCGCGAGTCAGAAATGAATGAAAACTCATGACCAAAGCCATGATAAGTCCCGGCATTCCATCCAGTAGTCCCAGTTTAATAAAATAATTTATAATAAATTTTGCCTTCGGATAGAGAATAATTTTCCACCAGGCTGACCGTTTACCGGCTCGGTAAAATTCCTGAGCATCCAGTGTGGTCCAGCGGTTGACCCGGGCAATAAATTCCGCAACGGTTGGGTGTGGTCGATGTTCAAGCGGATGATTTAGCTCTCCCACCTGGTCGTTAATCTGCCAAACCTCATGTACTCGGCGCACCCACTTACCCGCGTTTTTTTTACCTAGTTTTAATAAATGAATATTTCCGGTTTCGCCGTGCATCAACTGTTTACCCAGGAAAAAATCCCGGCGTGCCAGATAATAACCAGCGTAAGAAGTTAAAGTGATTGCCTGGTCAATTTCCTGACGCAATTCATTGCTTACCCGTTCATCTGCATCCAGAAACAGAACCCACTCACGGCGGGCAAGCACAAGCCCCCGATTACGCAAAAGACTGAAGTCATTCTGCGTTGCGTCGGAAACAATTCGCAGTTTTGATTTTGGAATTAGATTGCGGGCAATTTTGACGGTTTCGTCGGTTGAGTGATCAATCAGAATAATGTCGTCACTCCAGTTTTTAATAGATTCAAGACAATCGGTAATCGTATCAACTTCGTTATAGGTAAGAATGACTATACTTAGTAATGACACACTCATATATTAGCTGGTGCGTACGAGTTTGTAACCGCGGGTAATTACGGTAGTAATACCGTAGCTGCTTTTTTGCGCTTTCAGTTTACCTCTGACTCGGGCTACCAGCCGGTCAATCGCCCAGTCAGAAATACCCATTTCAGCAGTCTCCGGCCAGACTGCGGACACGATATCCTCCCGTTCGCACAAAATTCCTTCGTGAGTTTTTAGAAAGCTAAACAACAAATGTTCTTTTTTGGTAAATTCCGTGCCGCCATGGACTGGTGTATCAATCCGATGCAGATAATTTTCAAATAAGGGACTGAAAATAATTTCTTTCTTTCCGGAACTTATCATGCCGGTTTCCCATAAATAGCGCCCTTTCTCCTGCAGTTCCTGAGAAAACGGCAATCCACGGTGATGCTTCAGTATCACTTCCTGCTCCACTTTAGTCAGACTGGCAAACAATTCTTCTGACTGCAAAACAATTTCTTCGTCTTTGAGCAATAGTTCAAGCAATTCTTCCCGTGTCTCTGGCTGTTTCCTAAGTTTTTTAGCCACAAGTAACGCCAGGTGGAGATACTGGACATGCCCACCACTTAAGCTCACCAGGTTTTCTACCACCGCCTTTGGCAGGTTCAGATTGTATCTGCTTTGCAGTGTGTTGAGAATCGTGGTCATATCAGTCGCCAGTGCCGGAGTCATGTATAAATCGCGTGAAAATACTGATAAAGAAGATTTGCTAAACACATCAGGCCGAAGTTCATACAAGGGCCGGAAACTGGTAAAAATAAATGACAGCCGCTGCTGGGCCGCATCTTTCAACCGTTGTAAATTACCGAAAAATTCAGGGGTTATTACTTCACTTAACCGATCAAAACGCAAAAGAAAAACAGTTGGGTAAAATCCATGATCAATCAATTGTCCGAGTAGTTTTTGTACACAGTCAACGGTAAAAAATAAATCTTTAAGTTGGATGCTTTCAGTGAACAACCGTTGCCCAGCCTTTTTTAACTCACCGGGAACTTTTGACTGTTCCAGTGTATCAACAATTCGCTTAAGCAGTAGTACCCAAAATGGATAGATTTCCCGTTCCACGAGATCATTTAAATCAACGATAACGGTCAGGAGCTGGGCACCGTTTCGAATGTAGGTCGTTGGAACTTCCTGGTGGTGAAGAAAAAAGCGCAGGAAATTGCTGATACCCACCCGCTTCATACCTATAATCACTACCGAATTATGGTGCCGGAGATGGTCTCCCAGCGTAGTTGCCTCGCGCTTGCGAAATGAGATCGGGTAGCTGGCCTCACTCGACTGTTTCATGGCTCCAATTGTACCCGTCCGGGCAACATGACACAAGATGAGCCCTTTGTCAGAAAGACGTCAGAATTAAGACGCTACACGTGTCAAGAATAATTACCACCCATACTGCAGAATTATAAATCATGATAGTCGAAAATGGATTTACTCAGGAAAATATTACCAGGGCATTCGCAGCTGGATATCACAGTGAAAATCTACCAGCAACGAGTCACTCGACTCACAAATTAATGGTTGATGCTCAACAAATTGCAATGCACCTGGAAAGCGATCATGTGCAGGCTGTTTACGATGCTCTGGTTAACGGTGTTTCCGTAGAACCGTATCCACAGGTTGAGGCACAACTATTTAATTTTAAGCAGGCAGGAGATACTATTTGTATTTGGACGCAGGGAGATCCTAAAGCCCAGGTGGCCAAAGTAAGAAATCTGGGTTGGGAAACGACGTTAAGAAATCAGCGTGATCCTGGTAATTTTATCCTCTATGCTGGTGAAGAGAAATCTCAGCTTTTGCCTTCAATAATCGAATACTCACAAAGGCGACAGTCTGAATCCGTATTCATACTGGATGATAAAATTGACAACTTAACTACCGCTCAAAATATTCTTTCTGCAGAACCGACACCCATCACCTATGTGCTTATGGATCAGGAGCATCGACATGAAGCTTTAGAAAATGTTCAGGTTGTCCACTCAATTGCTGAATATGCAGCCTTAGTGCAAAAGAGAAGCGGGGATGGAACCATTACCCATATCATTGATTTAGATGGAACACTCATTAATCCGGATAACTCCCGGGCTTCACGTTTGCAAGCCCTTACCGACACGCTACTGAATGGAACTGAATTTACTCTTAACCCGCGGCCGCGTTTCCACCAGTTAAACGGAATTAGTGTCATTGACCATGATCATATTTTCCCCAAAGGTTTGATTAACTGGGTTCCTTCCGAAGCTGAATTTGATTTCTCAGGGCACCAGGCAGATATATATATGTTGCGTGACGGCAGGCTGGCAAAAGTATTTGCCCGACATGACAAACATCGCCCGCAAACACCGGAATGGCAAACCATGGGAGGCTACCGGGGAGCTATCGAGCTTAAAAACCTGATGCAGACATACCATGACAGACTTTATGCGACTGGCTTTCCCGTTCCACAGGATCGAACTTTTTTACTCGGGGAAGAATCGGGTCAGTTTTTTGTAGTCGAAATTGTTGAACAGCTCGGAGATAATTTACAGGATGATCTCCTAAATGCAAACTACGGAGATAAGCGAAACATTGTTAATGCAATTTTGGAAGCTTCCTACCCTGTCCTTGTGGATGACGGGATTGGCGCCGATGTCAAACCCGCAAATTTTGTCCATCATCCAGATGGCGGCATTACCCATATTGACCCTGCTCCCGTTATTATGGCTGACTCGGAAACAGGAAGAATTTATACTGAGTGGCCGATTATTTCAGAACTGCAAATCCAGGATTTTTTATATAAGACTCATCTTACGCCCGCGGCCATCGGGTATAGATTTTATCAGGAAATTGGCCAGCTGGATCCAGAAAATCGGAGTTTTTATCAGCAGGTAATCAGGGAAAAGCTTGCAGAATGGGTTGCAGAAGACAAAATGGATGAAGCTACTGTTTCAGATATTAATGAGGCGATGGAACCACATTCTTCAAAAATACTGGCCCGGTATTTACGGGGAGGACTATCCGCTCAAACAGCACAGGCAGATATTGAACAGTATATTAACATGCTTTCTCAACCCGGTTCTCATCCTATCTACGCCTTGAGGGAAATGGCATTTTTGTTGACTGAACGTATATTGGAAACTGATGCCGGTATTGAGTCAGTTACAAACCAGGCTTTACAAATTGTGCGGAAAAGTTTTGACGCCGCTACCGCAGATAAAATAAGAGCACAGCTGGAAAAAATCCCGACTAAGTTGCACTTTTTGACGGTGATACGCAGGCTCACCCATTTATCTCATACTGATTGGGTGGCTGGCCCTGGCGAAACCGTAGCCCTCCGGTGTATTTTAGAAGTAAGTGATCGCTATGCGACCAAAGATTGATAAGGAATCGTTACAACCAATTGTCCTGAAAACCGGAGAAATACTTCGGCGGCATTTTACGACAGGAAAAATTTTGCGATCAAAGAAGTCCCGAGACATTTTGCATGAAGCAGATATTGCGGCTGATAGCTTTATCAAGGAACAGCTGTCAAATCTGTACCCGGGAATTCCGATACTGAGTGAAGAAAATGTAGACGAAGCTTACGCAGCACGAGCACAAAACCGTTTTATCATCGATCCGCTTGATGGAACCATTAATTACTCTCGAGGCATCGAAGAGTTTGGCGTCGCACTAAGTTACCAAGAAAACAGACAAACAATATTCAGCCTTGTATATAAACCAGTAGCAGCTACTATGTACGTGGCTCAAAAAGGTAAAGGAAGTTTTAAAAATGATATACCGCTTAAGGTAAGCACCACATCGACACTTCAGGAAGCAATTGTAGCTTTTGATCCTGACCGTGAAAATTCTGTGCTTGCCAATTATATAAATCCACTCCATGCTCGGGTAAGGACACTGCGCAGTTTTGGCTGCGCCATTCAAGCGCTCGGACTGATTGCCGAAGGGAAGATTGATGCGTATGTGTACGATCGACCGAAAATCTGGGATATTGAACCTATCGGGCTTGCAATTACGGAGGCCGGAGGATTAATCTTAAACCACGACGGAACCCCGTGGGATGGGGTAAGTCCGGTTGTTGTGTGTACTGCGGCTTTAAAGCCTGAGTTATTATCGATAATAGAGCAATCATGAACTTGGACATTGTCACTTCCAGTTTTTTAAAAGAACTGCGTCTAGGCAAGGCAGGTAAACCGGATAGCTTACGTTTCATAAGACACCAAATTTCCAGCTCCCCTACTGTTCAACCCAACGAACTTTTCCAAGTGCTCACTATTGGTGGCACGATGTGTAAGAATACGCTGTTACGAAAAACTTCAGATAATTTTATTATTGTGCAACAAACAAAATTAAAACAACCGGGTTTTAACACTGCCGCAATTTTTTTAGATTTTTTAAATTCACAATTACACCCAAATGTAAAAGTGCTAGGGCTTAACTTTGCGTTCCCGCTTAACCCGACTACTCGGGATGGTCGATTGGATGGACTTTTAGTCGCCGGCACCAAAGAACACACCTTTGCCGGCCTGGTCGGTAAAACTGTCGGTGAAACAATCGAAGTTTTTATGAAAAAAAAGAATAATCGTAAAGTCAAAATTTCTTGTGCCAATGATACAATTTGCCTGCTGCTGTCCGGACTAACGCAGACACATTGGCAAGGCTTAGCCGCAGGCATTGTAGGTACCGGACTTAACTTTGCAATATTCCTAGACGAACACACGCTGGTTAACCTGGAAGCTGCAAACTTTAATAAGTTTACTGTCAGTGAAACCGGAAAATGGATAGACCTGGCATCTAAAAAACCGGGAGCCGCATTGTTTGAAAAAGAAATCTCCGGTGCATATCTTTTTCAACATTTCAATTTGCTGACGGGACTGAAGATCAATTCCACCGAAGAGTTGCATAAAATTGCTGAGGGAAAAAGTAACTACGCAGGCATTGCACAACGGTTGTTTAACCGTTCGGCAATGCTCGTTTCCTGCCAGATTGCCGGCATTACAAAATTCTATAAAAATAACATAACCTTTGTCATGGAAGGAAGTTTGTTCTGGAAAGGGTGGAAACATCGTGAAACAGTTACAAAACACGTGGCTCAACTGATTCCAGAATATCAAGTTAACTTTGTTGAGATTGAAAATAGCGGCATTCTCGGTGCGGCAAAATTGGTAGCGTAAAAATTAAGTTTTCGAAAAACTGTATTTATTGATTACATCTAACACTCCCCGGGCAAAGGTACGCCAGCTAAAATCCTTGGCTCGCGCAAATCCTTTTTTAATGAGCTGCTGCCTCAGTTGTTCATTTTCGGCAACTTGAGTGAGTGCCAGTGCGATATGTTCAGAACTCGACACATTGATCGTCAGTCCCGCATCTCCCACAATTTCCGGCATTGAGGAACTGTTTCCGGTAATAACCGGTGTACCTGAACGGAGCGCTTCAATAAGCGGTANNATCCAGTTGCAAATCACTCCCTACCAAAACCAGTTGGTAACTACGTTTGCTGGTCTTGAGAAATTCTGCAAAACCTTCGAGTAAACGCGGAATGTTTTTGGTTTTTTTTAATTGCCCCACGTAGAGAAAATACGGCTCCAGCTGGACATATTTTGAGCCGTCCGGAGTATAGGCCGGAGAAACTCCAGGATATAATACGGTTATCCGCTCTGATGGTACATGGTAATTTTCCATTATATCCAGTTTGCTCGCTTCGGAAATTGTTATCAGATGTGCGCTCTTCTCAACCAGTTCATCAGTCTGACGCTTCAGGGCCTGGTTGTTTTGATACGCCTCGGGAAATTTGATAAATGCCAAATCATAGAGAAAACCGATTACCCGCGAAACGCCAAATGCCGGAACTGCTTGTGCCAGCGCCAGGAAAACATCAGGTTTATCCAACCATAATGCCAATGGCAGACGAATGGTTTTATAGCCATATGAAGGTGACAACACTCGCAAATTCACCCGGCGCTCAAAATGGCTGACAATAGATTTAGTTAGCGGGGCAAAGCTATACAAATCATACTGATTGCGCTGGTCAAGCAGACTCAATTGCACCAGTAGGTTGGTACAAATTGTGGCCAATCCCCCTTGTGCCCGTTTGTCCTGAAAAGAAATTGCACCGCAGTCAACGGCAATTTTGAGTTGCGGCCGCGGTTTTCGCCCGGCATGATTTATTTTTTTCATAGACACTAACCCTCAACACCAGTATGCATTATACGGCATTTAGACATACTGAGCGTTCCCGCTATTTTGACTCAAACCAGACGCATATTCTGTTTTAGGCGTCACGAAGAGTAATTCCTGGTAACCCCTTGACATGGGGAATTAAATTCTCCAAACTGGAATAAGTATTGAATAGTAAGGAGGNNTATGGCAAAAGCCAAAAAAGTTCATCACAAGGTTAGACATCATTTACCAACGCTTCACCAACCAGTGCCACATGTAGTGGCCTATGTATTGCTCGCAATCTTATTTGTTATCGTCGTTAAACTGGTGAGTGTAAC
>DQGR01000108.1 GCA_003524845.1 Patescibacteria group bacterium | reverse complement strand
TTTCTGCAGCCGGTGCACAATATATATCTACTCGTACTGTCAGAAACCGGCGTCGTGGGACTGGTATTATTTCTTCTGCTCATCGGTAAGGGCATTAGGGGTTTGGTATTAGGTATTAGGGAAAAGAAGAAACAATTTTTCATTTTTCATTTTTCATTTTTCATTTTGTTGCTCCTTGGTCTCGTTGACCACTATCCCNNTATTTTTATGATATACTCTCCCTCATGTCAAAAGAATTATTCGTATTCGATCACGACGGCACATTGACTGATCCTGTGGCAACACATGATGCGTATACTGATATATTTGAAAATCAATTTGCAAGAGCAACAGGACTGCCGAGAGAGGTAATAACCAAATATATTGAACCTGAAAGAAAAGAGTTAAGAACCAGTCCGGAAATCTACGGATGGGAAAATGATCAAGGATTTATTGTGACTCCAGCTACATTTGATACTTATGTTTTAAACCGAATTGCAGCAAAAAGAGCAATAGTAAAAATGCGTGAAGCTTTGGAACCTAACATACCAGATCAAAATGCCGTCTCTCAATTTTTAGGTGATTTACATTATGCGAGCTATCCCCAACTAGATCCTTTTTATAGACCGGATGCCGCTTATACCATGAGAGAGCTCCTCCCTCTTGGGAAACTGGTTATAGTTTCAAGTTCAAAGCCTGACCATTTACTTACAAAACTTCAACCATTTCTTAGAAAGAACAATATTTTTGATGATAACATTGAAGTACGGGGTAACGCACAAAAACATTTAATTAGCCCTAATTGGGAGAGAGTTCCTTGGAGCATGAAATTGCCAGGACTTGATACTCGAGATGTTTTATTACGTAGAGAAAATTACGGAAGTATTATTCTCTCTTTGGGACAGCGCCCATATATTATTGTTGGGGATGGTGGAGAATTCGATTTAATAACACCCCATGCACTTCAGATGAAAACAATTTTAATAACGAGTATTTTCACTCCACCATGGGAAGCAAATTTTTTCAGAACGCAAAGCTCCCTTGAGGGAATAGCTAATTATATTATTACTGATTTAGGTAAATAACATTTTCTTTAGTGGAACCTCATTATAGCTTTGGGACTTTAGTAATGGTCCCGAAATTTGTTTTCCCGACAAGCTAAAAGTGGAACACTTTGATTGGTGAACAGTTTGCAGGGAGTAGGTTTTAACGAAGATTGGAGAATATCCTTACTTATGGGCTACGCCGGATCAGACTTCAGTTTTTCAAACCATGATGCCCCAAAGTCCTATTTTGACTTGACAAAAACAACTATTAGCAGTAAGGTATAGCACGGTATGGATGAACGTGATGACCGACAACCCGAACTAACCACAACCCTACATGATAGAAGTTTTTATGGAACGGACAGATTAATTTATCCGGTACTTTCCCGAAGGGTTAATGGTCTATCTGTTGGTATTAATACCTCTCCCTCAAAAATATGCAATTTTGGCTGTATTTACTGTGAAGTTGACCGAACGGTAGAGGGCGGCATAATGAAGTTTAATGCTGATTTGGCTGATACTCAATTAAGAAAAGTATTAACCGATATAAAGGGTGGCAGCTTTGGTGATCAGCCGATAAAAGCGATCACTCTTTCAGGAGACGGAGAACCATCCGCTTTATTGAATTTTGAGGAGGTAGTCAGAAAAGTAATAGCAACCAGAGATGAATTTGGTCTCAGTGACGCCAAACTTGTCATTATCTCCAATGCATCAGGCCTACATCGAGAAACGGTGAAAAGGGGACTACGACTGATGGATGCCAATAACGGTGAATTGTGGGTAAAACTGGATGCAGGAACGGAAGACTATTATAAACGCATCGCCCAAACCAAAATCCCTTTTGCTAAAATCTTAACTAATATCCTAGATACAGCCCGGGAACGCCCCCTTAAAATTCAAACTCTCTTTATGAATGTTCACGGAGAAATGCCTGGGGAGGTTGAACTCCGAGCTTATTCTGACCGAGTAAATTACATTTTAGAAAATGGTGGTCAAATCTCCGCAATCCAACTCTATACCGTTTCCAGGCCACCTGCTGAATCTTATGTAACAGCGCTTGCAGATACCCAAATGGATCAAGTTGCTCAAGTTTTAGAAGGAAGTATTACTGTTCCTATTGAGGTTTATAAATAATTTTTTAAACTAAACGTATGGATAACAAACTTGGAAAAAATCTAGCCCAGATGTTAAAAGGCGGAGTGATCATGGATGTAGTCAATGCCGAGCACGCTAAGATTGCCGAAACAGCCGGAGCAGTAGCAGTTATGGCGCTTGAACGAGTCCCCTCAGACATTCGAGTAGCCGGAGGAGTGGCTCGAATGTCTGATCCTACCAAAATAAAGGAGATTCAAAAAACCGTCACTATTCCTGTTATGGCCAAGTGCCGCATAGGACATTTTGTTGAGGCACAAGTTCTTGAATCTTTAGAAGTAGATTTTGTTGATGAGAGCGAAGTTCTCACCCCGGCTGATGAAGAATTTCATATCGATAAAACTAAATTTAAGGGGCCATTTGTCTGTGGTTGCCGTGATCTAGGTGAAGCCCTACGAAGAATTGCAGAAGGAGCTGCCATGATACGGACCAAAGGAGAGGCTGGTACCGGCAATATAGTCGAAGCCGTAAAACATATTAGAGCGGTAAACAGAGGTATTGATGAGCTCAAGATATTGCTTTTGCAAAAACTGTTCAAGAAAATGAAAGAAAAAGCCAAAGAATATCGCGTGTCTTATAATTTAGTCTTGCAAACTGCAAAATTAGGCAGGCTTCCGGTTGTCAATTTTGCTGCCGGAGGAATTGCTACACCTGCAGATGCAGCATTATGTATGCAGCTTGGGGTTGACGGTGTATTTGTCGGTTCCGGCATTTTCAAAAGCAGTGATCCGGCAAAAAGAGCAAGAGCTATAGTTGATGCCACCGCCCATTTCAATGATTCGGGCAAAATAGCCAAAGCCAGTGAAAACTTAGGTGAAGCCATGAAAGGACAGGAAATTGCAACGCTAGAGACAAAAATGGCTGCCCGTGGTATCTAACCATAGTGTTAATTTCAATGAAATCAAGAAAAATAGGTGTCCTTGCCTTCCATGGTGATGTTATAGAACACATTGAGGTAACTCAACGCGCTGCAAAAAATCTCCATATTGATATTGAGGTCGTTTCTGTCCGCACAAAAGAATCTCTCCAAAATCTTGATGCTTTAATCATTCCCGGTGGGGAAAGTACTACTCTTCATAAACTATGTGAAAGAGAAGGCATGTGGGAAAAAATGAAGAAAATCAAAAATATATTTGGTACTTGTGCAGGAGCCATTATGCTTGCCAAAGTAATACATCACAAGACGCTCGGTCAAAAAACATTGGAGCTGATGGATATAGAAATAGACAGAAATGCCTATGGAAGACAAACTGAATCTTTTGACAAAGATGTCAAAACAAGTTTAGGAAACATTCATGCGGTCTTTATCCGCGCGCCCAGAATAAAAAGGGTGGGGAAAGAGGTAAAAATACTGGCGAGAAATGAAGGAGAAACAATAGCTTGCGAACAAAAAATAGGTAATTATTACTATTTGGCAGCCTGTTTCCATCCGGAGCTCTCTTCAACTCTGTTTCATGAATACTTCATAAAGAAAGTTTATCAGATGTAAGTTTGCACCATAGTATAAAATTTTCGTTTTCAAAACTATTCCCTTATAACGCATCACTTATCTCCCCTGCTCGTGCTACAATATCTGCATGGTGAAACGCATTGCCGCAAATACAATTGCACAGCTCGTTGGTAAGGTGATCGGCGCGGGAACGTCATTTGTCGTTGCATTTCTTTTAGCCAAACGTCTGGGGGCTGAAGGGTACGGAGACTTCACCAAAATTACGACGTTTGTTGCCCCGTTTTTTTTACTCGCGGATTTCGGGCTCAACGCGGTTTTTATCCAAAAAAAAGATGATGCCGGGTGGTGGCCGCGGCTGTTGGGCTTGCGGGTAGCCGGCGGGGCCATCCTTATTTTTTTATCTCTTGCGGTGCTAGCATTTCTCCCCCACGGCACCGATCAGGGCTACACGGCATTGGTGCGGTTTGGCATTGTGCTGTTTGCGCCGGCAATTTTATTTCAGGCACTGATTACCACCGCCAATGCGCTGTTTCAAAAAAATCTTCACTACTGGTTCTCAACGGTTGCCCTTGGGGTCGGATCGCTCGCTACCCTGCTTTTGGTATTGCCGCTTTCCATTGGCGTGTTGTCCGCAACGATTGCGGTGCTCGTTGGCACGGCAGTGGCCGCAGGCGTGTCACTTGTGTTGGCAAAACGCTATAGTGTGCTTTCTATTTCTTTATCCCGGCAGTCTGTTACCGGACTTTTGGTTCCAAGCATTCCGCTTGCAATTACGCTTCTTTTTAACCTTGTTTTTTTTCGCGCGGATTCGTTTATCCTGACGCTCACGCGGACAACGGCGGAAGTGGGCGTTTACGGCCTTGCGTATAAAGTATTTGAAGTGGCGCTGGTGTTGCCGACATTTTTTATGAATGCGGTATACCCCCTGCTGCTGAAGCAGCAGAATTTCCAATTTCCAATTTCCAATTTTCAATTTAAACGAACCATGCGGCACTCTTTCTGGTTTTTGCTGGGCACGTCGTTTGTTGCAGTTGTTGTTCTTTGGTTTGCCGCTCCCCTATTAACAATGATCAAGTCTGATTTTTCCGCGAGCATTCCGGCACTTCGCGTGCTTTCCCTCGGACTCCCGTTTTTCTTTTTGACGAGTCTTACCATGTGGACATTGATTGCGCTTAAAAAACAGTGGGCACTGGCCGGAATTTACGGCCTGTCGATGGTCATCAACATTGCTCTAAACCTTTGGCTTATTCCGGTATACGGATATATGGCGGCGGCATGGATTACAGTACTATCCGAAGGGGTTGTGCTGCTTCTGTCTGGCATTTTTCTTTTAAAGATGNNAAAAATTATGAAATTAATTATCCATACCGATGGCGGAGCCCGCGGCAACCCGGGGCCGGCGGCAGTGGGAGTGGTGATAGAAGTGTGTCAGTGTGTCAGTGTGTCAGTGTGTCAGGAGAAGAAAAGGAAAGAGGTTGTTTCCTTTGGTAGGCGGATAGGGGAGACGACGAATAATGTGGCGGAGTACACGGCGGTGGCAGAAGCATTAAAAAGTATTAAGGATAAGGTATTAAGTATTAAGGAAAACACTGAAAAACTTGAAATAGAATTTTATCTCGACTCGACGCTGGTGGTGAATCAACTTAACGGGTTGTTTAAGGTGAAGGACGGAAGGCTTCNNGCTCATGTCTTCTTACGCGTCTAATTGCCGCGCCTTATACCCGCAAATTCGTTGTTTTCGGGTGCGGACTTTGCCATAATACAAGCACGCCATATATGAATCCCGCCGACCCACCAGTAGTTGATAGCTCGTCAGATGAGCTCATAGAAGCGCGCATAGACGCGCTGGATGAGCGTTTCGCTGACCCCCTTCGGGAATTCCTGCAGGCACACGGAATTCGTGTATTTGTTAACAGACCAACGGGTGTGAGTGCTACCTATCACTTGGCAGTGGGCGATATGGCTTTCGTGAAAGATATTTTTGATACGGAAAAAGAAGAGATAAAACAGCTTGCGGTGGTGTGGGGAAACGGCGAACATGACGTGACACTTCCGGCGCGCGTCAAATGCGTACTTGTCGACCCGAAGATTCTTGCTATCGAAGTCGTTGAAGAAATATTTTCCTTTTTGTTTACGTCGCAGGCGACGGTGTTGGATATGCGCAAANNAGATGTGCTTGAGGCGTCCGATACCCAGCGGATCGGTTCGATTATTGCCGATATTTTTGATACAAAAAAAGAGCAAAGAGGAGAGAGCAACAAGGAGAGAAGAGGGGACAGTACAAAGCGTGGCAGGCCCAGAAAAGCGCGGCCGACGTGGGCAGGGTTTGTCGCGGGATGTTTGGCGATCGGGCTCTCACCGTTGATTTGGTTTGTGATAAGTTTGGGGGTAGCCGCAGGGTCATTGGGCTTGTCGGGGCAACTATTGCGGGAGGGCGACGGGAGAAGTATTTATGCGGCCCAGGCAGGATCCTATTGGGTGCGCCAGGCATCGTTGGCGTGGAAAATATCCAGCGCGCCGCTTCGATTGGTGGGACTAGGGCGCCCGGCGCGTCACGGAGAGCGTTTGGTTTCGTTTCTCTCTGATGTGGCGAGGGCCGAAATCGGAGCNNGGGTTGGCCGAGGCGCAACTTACTACCATGCTTTCTGATGGCGCATTTCTGTTTGGTATCCCGGCGGTTGTCCGAGCAGGGAAGCGGGGAGTGGTTGCGCTTGCAAAATTTCGGGACACGTCGTCATTTCTGGAACAATTTTTAGCGCTGTACCCTACGATCGGCGGATTTTCCGGCAAACAAACATACCTGGTGCTTTTACAAAACAGCATGGAACTGCGCCCCACCGGCGGATTTATCGGAAGCATAGCGGTCGTGAGCGTAGAAAACGGGGCGGTGTTGGATGTTTCGGTTTCCGACGTGTATGCCCTGGACGGCCAGCTGAAAGGTCATGTGCCGCCGCCCACACCCATCCGCGACCTCTTGCATCAGGAGCATTGGTATTTGCGCGATTCTAACTGGAATCCGGATTTTGCCAAAAGCGGGGAGCGGGCGGCGTGGTTTTACCAAAAAGAAGCAGGGACGGCCGTGGACGGGGTGATTGCCGTTTCGCTGCCGTTTATCGTGGAGCTTCTGAAGGCAACCGGGCCGCTTGAACTTTCCGACTACCCGGATCGCATTACGGCCGAGAATTTTTTCGGCAAGGCACTGTTTTATACGCAGACAGAATTTTTTCCGGGATCCACCCAAAAGAAAGACTTTTTGGGATCCGCGGCAACCACGTTGCTTCTTAAGTTGTCCGAAAGCCGCGGAGTATCGCCGACCGGCGTGTTTCGGGCAATAGCAGGCGGACTGGACAACCGCGATCTGCAACTGTATTTTGCCGCTTCCGATGTGCAAAATTTGGTAGACCATTTTGGTTGGACCGGACGGGTATGGGGGAGGGAAGGATGTGTCGGGGCGGATGTGCATTCCTGTTTATTTGATCCGGTATTTGCCGCGGAGGCCAATCTTTCCGTGAACAAGGCCAATGCATTTATTGGTCGGGAGCGGGTGCGCCAGGTGGTGTTTGATGAAAGCGGAACTATCCGCGAGTCTCTCATATTTTCGTACCGCAATCCTTCATCCGGTCCGCCGAAGGACGCGGGCGGGGCATACCGCGGATATGTCCAGATAGTACTGCCAAGTGACGCAAAAGAAGTGACCATCACGGTAAATGGCGAGGGCGTGCCGCGGCGGGAAGCGGGTATAGCCGCGCCTACGGTGCCGTTTTGGGAATGGTCGGCCGAAGGGGATATATCCGTGGTCGGGCTTGCATTTGATGTGCCGGCGGGAGGTATGTCTTCCGTTGGCGTCTCATACGGCCGGGAAGCGCGCATGGTATTTGGCAGTACCGGGGCGGTTTTTGAAGCGTATGACCAAAAGCAGGCGGGCATTGCCGATGCCAGCTGGCAGCTTTCCCTGCGGTACCCGATTTTTTGGGAGGCGTCGGAAGAGCAAGGAAACCTGCCTGCCGGCAATCAGGCGTTCCTTGCAAAAGAAGCGCAACTTGAGTACAATACGACAATTCCCGGTGATCACCTGGTACGGGTGAGATTCAGGAAGTAATTTCTAATTTTCAATTTCTAATTTTTAATCAAACGAAGAAATGCTTCAATTTTTGAACATTAAAACATTAAAAATTGATTAAAAATTAAGAATTAAAAATTATAAAATTTCAATTGTATGTCCTTTTACCGTACCTACCGTCCTCAAATAATCGACGAGATCGACAACGCTTCTGTTCGCGAGAAACTCCTTAGTCTTTTAACCAAAGACAAAAAAGATTTGCCCCATGCATTTTTGTTTAGCGGTCCGCGGGGAGCCGGCAAAACTACTGCTGCGCGTGTTATTGCCAAACTGTTCAACTGTATCAACCCCTCGACACGCTCAGGGCCGTGCGGTATATGTGAACAGTGCACTTCGATTGCCAAAGGAAGGAGTCTTGACGTATTGGAGCTTGATGCCGCAAGTAACCGCGGGATAGATGAAATCCGCGCGCTTCGCGATGCCATTGGCCTTGCGCCTTCATCGGCGGTATTTAAAATTTATATCATCGACGAAGTACACATGTTGACTACCGAAGCGTTTAACGCACTTCTCAAAACGCTGGAAGAGCCCCCGGCTCACGCGGCATTTGTGCTGGCGACCACCGATCCGCAAAAAGTTCCGGAAACCATCAAGTCCCGCTGCATCCGGATAAATTTTGGCCGGGCAACTATGGAGGAGCTTGCCCACGCGCTTGCGCGCATCGTGAAAGCGGAAAAGCTAAATATTGACGATGACGCTCTGGCGCTTATTGCCCGAAGCTGCGACGGGTCGTTTCGCGACGGCGTCAAGATCCTTGAACAGCTAAGTTTCCACAAAGGAAAGATCACCCAAGAAGTGGTTCAAAGTTCTTTGTCACTTGCGACGGACAAATCCGTTTCGGAGTTCGTGAGTCTGTTTATTGCAAAAAAGCCAAAAGAATCGCTTTCCTTTATCCAGGAACTCAATGATACCGGCAGCGATGTCAGGAATTTTTTGGTAATGGTACTGAAAGAATTGCATACGATGCTGGTGAATTTGGTAAATGGGTCAGACCTTAGCAGTTTTGACGGGAACCTATCAGTTGGTGATGTGCAAGAGGCAATTAAGGCTTTGAGCCGGGCCTTTACCGATATGCGCACCTCGCCCATTGCGTCCTTGCCGCTGGAACTTGCGGTAGTGGAGTTTAGCGAGAGCCAGCCATCAGTCGTCAGCCATCAGTCGNNCGAGGATGACAAAAAAATGCTCGGCATGCTTACTTTGGATAAACTTACCGAGTGCTGGCGCGATGTGATAGAAGCGATAAAGCCATACAACCATTCCGTAGCCGGTGTGTTGCGCAGCACTAGACCCGCGAGCGTCAAAGATGGTATAGTTGTGATCGAGGCGTTCTATAAATTTCACCAGGAAAAGCTATCGGAAACCAAGACGCGGGAAGCGCTTGCCGAAATGTTAAA
>DQGR01000017.1 GCA_003524845.1 Patescibacteria group bacterium | reverse complement strand
ATGTATAGTTTCGCACCAGACTCGACTTCCATTTGTCATCCTGAGCTGTCTCGAAGTGATCCCATTGGGATTTCAGGATCTATAGCTTTAATAAATATATTTTTTGTCTTGGGATGCCGAAACAAGTTCGGCATGACAACATAATCAAAAGAGTTATAATGAAATAATGAAGCTGAAGTTTTTATCAAATATTCTAATTATTTTTCTACTAATAGTAGGTTGCGCTATTCTAACGACCAAACCAGCTCTTGCCAAATCCTACTCAATCACCAATGACCAGTTCACGATTCAAATTAATACTGATAAATCCATCTCTGTTAAAGAAGTTTTAACTTATGATTTTGACGGATCATTTAGCTGGGCCGAGATGTGGATTCCGGTTAAACCACCTCAATCGCAATCCATGGATATGACTAATATTCGTGCGATCACTCAGTTTAGCGTCAAGTCTGCAGACAACTCTGAAGTGCAAATTCTTGAGCAGAAAACTGAGAATGAGCAGTTCTACGCAAAGTGGGGCTACTCTGCCCACAACGAACAAAAAACCTTTCTCATTTCTTATACGGTAATCAATGCAATAAGAAAATATCCAGAGGTGGCTGAACTCTACTGGAAAGTAATTGGGCCGGACTGGGATATCCCGCATCACAGTGTCGACGTAACCGTGACACTTCCGGAAGCGGTTAACACTATTTCTGACCTCTATGTTTATGGTCACGGACCGTTAAACGGTAAATCGGAAATTATCAATACCAAGTCAGCGCGTTTTACAGCTGATTCAGTTGCCTCCGGACAGTTTATGGAGATGCGTTTTGTTTTTCCGTCAACATTAATAGAAGGATCGGCATTTGAGAACAAATCATTGGAATCAATTCAGGAAGAAGAAGCAGAGTTTGTGGCTAAAACCATCCGGGCTGCCAGAACACAACAATTATTGCTCTATGTACCTGCTATAACTGGAATAATTGCAACACTCGCCATTATTATCTATTGCCTTTGGTGGTATAAAACCTGGAAAAAATATGGCAAAGAATATGAGTTTCCGGATATTCCTGAGCACGTCTGGCAACTACCATCACAAATGAATCCGGCAGAAGTTAACGTACTTTTAAAACAAGGCGGGGAGCCACACGTTACCGCGTTTACGGCGACGATTTTTGATCTGGCGCGCAAGGGCTTTATCACGATCCGTGATGAAGTCACCATGAAATCCGGGTTACTCACCACCAAACAAGTTATTAAAACAACTATTGCCCGAACTGATAAATCATCTTCCTCACTCAAGGATTACGAACAGGATTTACTGGACTTGTTATTTATCGAAATCGCCGCAGCCGCACTTTCATTTAAAGAACGACTGACCAATGCAGAAACAGCCCGCGCAAACAAATCTGACCAGCAAGTCACGTTTGACGAAATCAAAGCTTGGTTTAAAGACCACCCGCAGAAGTTCCAATCCTGGTTTCAAAAATGGAAAAAGACAATTGCTGAAGACGTCAAACAGCTGAATTTAATTGAACCGGAAAGTGAACGCGTTTATCACAAAGCGATCATCTGGTGTTTAGTTATTGGAGTAATTGGAATTTTTTCATATACCGCTTTCCTTGGAGTTGGCTTCATGATTACTGGAGTTGTTCTGAGCCGGCATCTGAAACGCTGGGATAAAAAGTGGAGTCGGGAAGCAAGTTTGTGGCAGGGGGTGAAACGGATGCTCGATCATTTTGCGGATTTCAAATTTAAAGATCTGCCGCCGGAAGCGTATAAACTGTGGGAACAGTACTTGGTGTTTGGAATTCTGTTTGGTAATGCTGAAAAAATCATTAAAATGCTACCCGTCATTCTTGCAAATCCCAACGCTTCTGTCGCTACCTGGTATTATGTCAGTTCAACAGCGGGAATAAGTAATATCAGCACAACTGCCAGTTCCATCTCGGCATTTAGTAATTCGCTTAACGTCTTAACATCGGAATTAAAAACTGCCTCAACCTCAGCAGCCCACTATTCTTCCGGAGGTGGCGGAGGCTTCTCCGGCGGAGGAGGCGGAGGTGGAGGAGGCGGTGGCGGCGGAGCAGGATAATACAAATGTCATCCTGAATTTATTTCAGGATCTACTAAACTAAGAAGCTGAAATTAGTTCTGCATAACAGGGGTAAATAACTATGCGAAACCATTTAATAATTAAACCTGCACCAAAATTTATTGCATTATTAATAGGTCTCCTAATACTATTAGTATTCTCTAGTTTTGGCAACTTAATTGATGGAAAATTTTTCTTCTCATCGATTGGGATAGTGCTTATCATCTTAAGCTGGCTTACAGCAAAAATTGAAATGAAAGATGGAATCTTAACTTATACTGATCCAGTGGGCAATTTAGTCAACTTTGCACTTTTTAGTAAAAGCATTCCTGTTGAAAAAATTTCGCGCGTGTACGTTGGTTTTTCAGGAGCGTTTCGGGGACCTGACTTCCAGCTTATTTTTCATAGCGTAAATCAAATGAATGCCATCCGCATAATGTATGGACTTTTTTCGCCTATAGATTTGCATAAGTTATTTCTTGAATTAAAACGGGTTAACCCTTCGATTTTTTTTGATCAAAGAAGTGAAGAAATTTTACAAAACGCTACACAAAGTAAAACAGTAGAATTAATCTCAAAATATGTAATCTTTATTTGTATTCTTTTTCTGCCATTACTACTTATAATAATTTTACTTAATTATCTATAATGCAATTATTTCCTCCCCCAGTACGGGTTTTTGAGGAACTGGTACACGCCGTTGACCGCAGTGGCCGCAGTGCCGACAGCCACAGAAATGCGTTTGTATTTACCTGCTTGTGTTGCTACATCGCCGCACGCAAACATGCCCGGAATTGAAGATTGCATATCCGCATCCACTTTGACTGCCTGGTTTTCAACACTTACGCCTAAGTTTTGTAAAAACGTCCGGTCAATTTCCGCACCAATGCAGATACCGATATAATCGGTAGTGAGCAAGCTTTCTGCAGTACCGCCTTTGACAATTTTGATTGACTCGACCCGATCAATGCCGTGGATTTCACTAACGATTGAATTTAAATAAAATTGCACGCCCAAAGAACGCGCTTTTTCCACAGTTTTTTCAACTGCCCGAAAACTGTCGTGCCGGTGTACGAGTGAGACTGACCCGCCTTTTTCCGCAGCTGCGACCGCCGTTTCCAAAGCCGTATCTCCCCCGCCTACCACAATTAAACGTTTACCAATCAGTTTCTCCGGAATCCCTTTATAAAAAACACCCTTGCCGGTTAAGTCATTTTCTCCCGGAATTCCCAATTGTCGCGGTTTAAAATAACCCAAGCCGGTTGCCAGAATTACTGACCGCGTCTGATAGGTAATCAGAACGGTTTTGACCTGAAAATATGAATCAGCATGCATAATCGAACTCGCTGCTGCTACTTCAATCACTACGCCAAATTTTCGCGCCTGCTCATACATTTTATTAGCCAGCTCCTTGCCCGTAATTTCGGAATAAGAAGGAAAGTCATAAATTTTTTTATCCGCATAGAGCTGCATGGGTTGGCCACCGATACCATTTGCTTCTAAAACCAGCGTCCGCAGTTTTCGTTCCAAGGCATAAATTGAGGCAGCCAGCCCGGCTGGTCCGGCACCAATGATGATGAGGTCGTAACTATCCATATTTCTATACTAACGCTTTTTAAGCCAGAGATGAAGTCAGCAAATGTAGATTACCGATCATCAAGTGAAACCCCCTCACCAAAATGGTGAGGGGGTTTCCAATATACCACTACAAAATTATGAATGACCGCACTTACAGTGTGTTGTGTCCTCCTTCAACCACGACTTCCGCAGTATTTTCCACATCTCCGGTATCAACTTCCACATCACCGTCTGTGTTGTGTTTGGCTTTGTTTTTGCCGGTATTACCTTTTAGCTCAGCTGCTATTCGAACCCGGGTTCTTGTTTTCTGTTTTTCAGACTTCGATTTTCGGCTGCTCAGGTGCACCGTGTTGTCGGTTTTATAGCCGTTGCCACTTACCGTGATACTGTCTTCGCTTTCACTACAACAGCAATCCACGACATCAGCTTCATTGTTACCACCGGTAACTGTGACGGTTGCCGTATTCGTAACATCACCGGTCGTGATCGTCGTGCTGCCGCCAGTATTACCATTGGCTTTATTTTTGCCGCTGTTTCCGGACAGGCTGATTGAAACACCGACACTGGTATTATTTTTCTGCTTGACAGTCTGGTTGCATGATTCGTGTACTGAAACGTAGTTATCTGATTTTGCACCGTTATCAGTCACTTCCACGGTAACCGCTGCTGCCGGCAGTACTGTAGCAAGCAGTAAACTACCACTAACAAATCCAGTAATAAATTTTTTGATCATGTTCTCACCTCCTTTCAATAGAAACTGTTAATCGTAACAATTTCGCTCGACCGAAGTGGAGAGCAACA
>DQGR01000011.1 GCA_003524845.1 Patescibacteria group bacterium | reverse complement strand
CGTACTTCAAGCACCGGCCCCCCCCCCCGCCCTGCTGGTTCAAGCGCCTCACTAATATCAGTCACGACTTTTATATTGAAACGGCTCGCTAAATACTTAAATTTTTTAGCAATTATTTCCGCATCTTTCTGATGTTTGATTTTCATAAACTGGCCCACGGGAATATCAAAGATGACATGAGTTGCACCTGAGGCAACTTTTTTCGCCATGATCGAAACAATTACTTTGTCGAATGATTCAAACGCCAACGGTTCTTCAACCTGAATAATAATGTCGTCAGCAGGAGCAAGACCCAGGTGCCCTCCCCAGACAATACACCCGCCCACCTTTTCCACGAGGCGAACAATTTGCGCAGGCGTAAACGTCACCGGCGCAATTACTTCCATGGTATCTGCAGTTCCCGAAGGAGTAGTAATTGCGCGTGACGAATTTTTGGGAATTTTAATTCCTGCTGCGGCAATAATCGGTACCAGAATCATCGTCACCCGCGTTCCTGCAACACCTCCGGTTGAATGTTTGTCTGCAACGAGACCACTGAGTTTCAGCCGGTCGCCGGTTTCCGCCATTGATTTGGTTAGATAGAAAAGTTCGTCATTGGTAAACCCGCCGGCAAATCCGGCAGCGACGAAATAGGTCGTTAGTACCGGTCCGAGCCGTTTACTGGCAATTTCGTCCATTACCGTAAATATTTCGTTATAGGACAGCTGTTTCCCAATTAATTTCTTTTTAATCGCTTCGATAGCTTGATGTTTTTTATCCATATTCCCGCTTATTTCGATAAACTATCAAGATAATCCTGCAATAGTAACGCTGCGGAAAGTGCGTGTTCCTGCACTGATTTTTGTTTCTGCGCCTTATGACTGGTTTGCAAAGTCTTACGTGCCGCAGCACTCGTTAACGTTTCATCCCAAAGTATAACTGGAATGTGCGTCCGGTGAATTAGTTGCGTTTTAAACTCAATTATTTTTGGCGCCAGTCTGCCTTCAGGCAATCCGATGAGTATCTCATCAATTTGCAACTTCTGACACAATGCAAGTATGCGTGATAAGGCTTCGTTCTGAAATACATGAATCAGCGGAGTTGCGAGTGTGTCGGAACTGGTTGCTAACCCCACATGCTTTTCACCAAAATCTATAGCGAGCCGGTTCATGGCGTAGCTTCCCCAAATGGCTGTTCCTGGGCAACCAACCATAACCGTTTCCAATACGTTCCCGGTGGAACGCAGGTCACGAGCGTGATGTACGAATCATCGTATTGCTGTTCCAATCCCGAAACATCCTCCGGCTCTGTAATACGTTGGGAAACAACTTTATACCGGTAATCAACTCCGTCAAATCTAATATAGATGTCATTTCCCTCTTTTAAAGTCGGTAGCAGCGAAAAAATGGTTAAGTAATCTTTCGGGTTGTAAAACGAAGGCAAAACTGAATGTCCAAAAATAACGGTATTACCTGGCTGTCCGGGAAGTCCGGTCCCGCCATAATGGATTAGATTCTTAGACAGATCGTCAGTGCCGATTTTCACAATCGCGTTTTTAATCCGCAGTTTTGGGATCGTCAATGTATAGGTGTCAACCGGGGTAACCGTTTTTTTGGCCGGATTTTGCGGAAACCAGGTACTGGCCTTAGAAAAGTCCTGAGTTCTGTCAGGTGGCGCTGCCAGAACTACCGCATCATCTGCCAAAGGCGTCACAATTCCCTGCGGCACATAAAACAGGACAAACGACATAATGGGAAAGAGTACCCATAACAGTAATGACAACCCAATGGTAATTGAAATTACCGGTACAACCGGCACGGTCATTGTCACCGGAACCACTTTTACGTATCGATCTGGCATAGAATGATCCAACTAAAATTTTTCACCTGAAACAGGTGCTTTCACTGCTGCAAATTTTTTTTATAGTGCGCTTAATTCAATGACAATCCTGCTTGCGTTAAAGGGCAGCCGGCTGGACATTAATGGTAAGGTAGTGCCTGTATCGTAGGCGACTCCGGCAACACCTGATTGCTCTTTTAGATAACTGGTAGCCGAGTCAAACGATCTACCGGCAAGTGACTTGGCAAATCCGCTGGTGTCAATGTCCGGTAATAATTTAACTTTGATGTGCGGTTTAAATACCCAGACGCCCTCTTCCGGCATGGTAATTTCGTCAATAGCAGTCTCCTGGTTTTGCGGCTCGTATTTGTATCCTGACGGTAACTGGGCCGTGATAATTGACTTAAGCAATTCGTTAAAATCGCTTTCAGTGTAGGCGGCAGCATCTACTGATAGCTGCACTTCAATTTGCAGTTCGTCGGCCTCGTCGCCGATTTCACGGGAAAACGATTCTTTTATAATTTTCGTTTGCAATGAGTTGTCAAGGATTTTTTGTGATTCAGTGAGCGTCTGCTTAATCTGTTCTTCTGCTTTAACCTTGAGCTCGCTCATGGCTTGCTCACGCGCACCCTGCTGATCTTCACGGGTAACAACAGAAATTTCGCGGCTCGTGCCACCGCTTAATGATTTTTCATTCCGGGCAGTGTAGGAAGTGGTCGGTAAATCTTCAAACACAAAGTCAGTGCCAGACGTCACATTTGAAGCAGTTCCGATAACCACTGCGGTAATATTGGCTTTAGTAGTTCCGTAAGTCAGCGATCCGACACCTTCGCTGGCTGAGGCAACTTCAACGTCACCATCGAGTGTAAATTCAAGCTTGCCGGAAACCAACGTCGTCCCTTTTTTGAAATTTTTGGTATTTAAGGTTTTATTAAAGATGGTCACTTCACCTTTGGCTTTATCTCCCACAGTTTTAGTTCCAGTCGTCGGTACCGTCACCGTACCGGTAATTTCGGTTTGTGCAACTTTACCAGGCAAAACCTTATCAGCGATATTAGCGGCTTCGACTGCAGTACTGACGGTAATCGACTCGGTTTTATCAAACAATTTGGGTTGGACTAGTATTTTTACTTTTGCCTGTGGCACCAACCAGACTGCAGCGGCTACTGAAACCAGAATTAACCCAATTGCACTGATCACTGCCAAACCTAATCTTCCCGGGAGGCTTGGTAATGAAAAAGCAAATGAAGGTAATTTAAATGCCGGTAATCTCACCCGTGGCAATTTCCGCTGTGGCGGGATCTCCTGCAAAGGTAAATGAGCCGGCGCAACATTTTCCGCATTTTCAGTCACCGGTTCGTCGTCAGTCATTTCAGATTCAATGTCGATTTCCGCTCCGGCTTTTGTAGTTTTAAATCCTAAATCTTCAGCCACCTGACCCACTTCATCGCTGGTGGTTTCGGTTTCCGCTGGCGCAGAAGCAGTAGGTGATCTCGTTACCTCCGCTTCCGGAGACTCGACTGCGTTTTCTGCAAGAGATGCATCTGTCGCCACATCTTGTTGTTCCACAGGTTCATCAGTTTCAGTTTCTACCTGTGCCGTCAGCTCAGTCGCACTCGCAATTGCTACCGCCTTCACCGTATACCCGGGTGACAGTACTTCAATTTTGGGAAAATGCAGAAAGTTAGCTTTTTTTTGCCACGGATACGTAAGTAATTCTGCCTTCACCTTTTCACTATCCGCAGTCGTACTGTAAATGAGCATGCGCGAAGGCAACACTTCCACATCGGCAAACTCGCTTAAAATTTTCTCAACATCAGCATTAATTGCCCCGCTTCGTTCCAGGTATTTGATACCGATAAGTTTTCCAATTTTAAATAACGACAGGGAAACATGTTTACTTTCAAGGCCAATCAGAATTACCGTTTGCGGCGCACCTTCATCTTTTTGCAGTAAATGGGCAACCGCAACCGGCAACTCTACAAATCCGATGGGCTTTAGCGAAAGGGCGGTAGTCAACTGTTTCAGTTGTTTGAGATAGGTTTCCTTAATATGGTCTTCAAACAGCCACTCAGAGGGTAAACCAAAAACTACTTTGGAGAGTTCTTTGCCTTCAGGCAAGACGGCTTCAATATCGGTGACTGAAGTATCGGCCGCATTAATGGCGTTTTCCCATCCGCCAACGTACGGCTTACCCGAAGTTTTTAAAATCTTGACCGACCCGTCTTTACTGGTTTCCCACAGTGCCGCATCAATCCGGTCTTCAGTCACGACGAGTGCGGTCAAATATTCTTTTTCTTCTTTTTTGCGGTTGAGCAGGCCTTCAAACATAGCAAGTAAGGTCAAACGTGGTTTGACTTTGTTCCAGTATATACCAGTGTCGCAAGAAGACACAATACAAATATGGGTTATACTAAGTCATTTAAGTCAAGTTGTCATGCCGAACTTGTTTCGGCATCTCAAGCGCTTTTAGATCCTGAAA
>DQGR01000078.1 GCA_003524845.1 Patescibacteria group bacterium | reverse complement strand
GGTGGTAAAAAGCGGTTGCCGGGAATAGTCACCGTAATTCCGGAGTTGTCAGTCAACGTCCAGTTTTTGAGGTTTACCGTAAACGGGGTGGGATTAAAGAGCTCAATCCATTCGTGGTTTCTACCGTGCGAGTTGCAAAATGAAGACAGCGAATTACTGCCGCCGAGGACTTCGACGTTTCCATCACTGCCTACGTCACCCGTATCAACAGCACCCGAATTGCTGCCGGAATTTCCTAAGATTGAAATATTTATGGTGACATCAGTTTTATTTTCCTGATGTATTTTGCACAAGTTTTCAAAATCGTTAAATACATGATTCGTTGATCCTGCTCCATTATTGGAAATTCGAATCTGCGTGGCTTTATCATCAATTAAAATTCCGCGGTCTCCCGGGCTATCCAAACCATGCTCAGTATCTACTCCGTAATACACTTCATTAATCACAATATGCGGTAACTGCGGTGAAGGCGAAACACTCGGCAACGGCGTCGCACTCGGATCAGGTGTAGTATCGGGAAATACTGCGGCAGCCAAAGTGCCGGAAGCAATCTCCACATCGCTGAAAAAACTGTTGGTTGAGCGCATAAACACAAATCCCATGCCAAAACATAATAGAAAAACGCTTACTAGAGAAATTGTGAACTTGGGAATTTTGCCCGTTACATTCCCTCCCCTTAATAAGGGGAGGGTGGGGTTAGATGGCATTGAAGTTGCATCGTGCTGTGGTTGTAATTGTTTACGTATATTATGTAACAACTCTTCATCTTTCTCATCCAGTTCAGGTTTTACTTTCCGTAGTTTTCTAAACAGCTGCTTAACCCCACCAGTAATTGACTGCCAGAGTTTTTTCGTTTCTTCATAAATAACGATAGTTGCCGGGACAATGACAAATAAAATAAAGCCCTGGGGAGTTTTAACTGTATTAAGTAGATACCCAATGTAGGGAACAGTCACTAGGACTTTGCCAACTATTTGCTCTTGCTCAACCGTGCCCGGATCAGCAGTTTTATTCGCATCGCCTTTGGTAATAAACGTCAAACCAAACCGCTCCCCGCTCAACGATTCAATCCTGTGGGTGATAAATTGTTCGCTAGTTTCAGCTGATCCGGTAGGCAGAAACGTGACTATGTCTTCGGGAAAATACGCTGCTTGAGGCATGCTGATGACCAGGGCGCCTACCGGAATGGCGGGCTGCATAGACCCGGATTGCACAATCAGCAGTTTATATAAATTTTGCGCAGGAATGAGCGCGCCGGTCAAAAACAGTGCGACCGCAATCGTGAGTAAGGTAAAAATAAGTTGTATCGATCTCCACAAAGTTTTCACTTTTCTTGGGCAGACGAATATTAAATGTAAAAAAAACTTAGGCCATTTGTCATTGCGAGGATCCCGATTACCATTGAAATATAAATGTTTATCGGGAGACGAAGCAATCTCGTACGGGATTGCCGCGCCCTTCGGGCTCGCAATGACGGGAATCGACAGTCTGCAAGCCAGATTTAAATCCGCCCTCCAGACTGCCCTCCACTCCCGGAGTAACCGGGAGTGGAGAAACAGAAACTAAAATACTAATTCTCAGGAAATGCAGACACTTCTGCTGGTTCAGTATCCACTTCTGTTATATCGTTAGAACGAGAAGCTTCAACTTCACTATCCCACCAGTTGTTCGTAGCATCCACATCAAATCCGCCTTGTACAGAAGTACCATACCAATTTACATTATTACCAGCACCTGCTGGGAAAAAGTTATTGGTATTGACTGTCAACAAACCGTTATTGCCCGTTCCGTTTGCTGCGGAAGGAGCAACTCCAACTGCCTCAAGAACGTTACTCTCGAAATCATTGTTATGAATCGAGCCGTTGTGAGGGCCATCGTTGGCCACACCCACATCGTTGTTCAAGATGTCGTTGAATGCGACTTCATACTCGTCAGTGGTGTTGAAGAACATTGCTTGTCTCCAACCATTAAAGACGTTATGAAGTACATCGATTCCTGTTGCCTGCACTGCAACAGCAGAACCAATTTCAGTCACAATGCCTTTTGCCAAGTCAGCTTTAGCACCAGCTGGTGCGGTAAAGATGTTGTGATCAATTGTTGTGTTTGCAAGTGCAACGCCTGATACTCCAACCTCGTTGTGAATATAGATTGCAGCATTTTCGCTTGCTTGAATTAGATCGTAATCAGTAAACTCAAGACCTTTTATGGTCACGTTACTTGCACTAATAAACATTCCCCCTGGAATATTTGCATCACCCATGGCTCCAAGTCCGGCAATCGTCACCTCTTTGTCCACGTTAATCGGGAAAGTGTCACCTCCTGTATATGAAGGATCCACACAAATAGTATCGCCATTTGCAGCTGAATTGATATCAGATTGAATTAATTCAGCTCCAGTAACCGTAAAGGTACAAGTTGCGGGATCATCATAAGTTGCAAGAGCTGCACCAACCAATGGACGCTCTTCTGCTAATGGCCATTTTGGTTGATAATCAGCTGCGCAAGTGAAGTTCTTGTTATTTCTTGACTGCACTGCGTAGAATTGCAAATCACCCATGACCCGATCGGTTTGTGCAGCATTATCAACTGGTTCACCGTTACAGGTAAAACCAGTGCCTCGTGCCTGAGCTCCACTAAGTGGACCTCCTTCACCTGGAGTCGCGGGATTAGGGGTTAATGTTCCAAAACACCAAGCCTTACCAATATGTTTGGTTTCTCCACCAGGGAATGGTTTATTTTCTTGCCCCCAGATATTAGTTCGTGAATCAACGAGCGCAATCTGTCCGGCTGCGCCGATTCCGCTAATTGGACCTTCAAGGAAAATCTGCTCACCCTGTTCATATACATTATCCCCATCATCAGCCCAGAATGCGAAATTGAGTTGTTCAGCTAATTCACCGTCTGTGGTTAATGGATCACCAATTGTGTTGTCATCATCCAATTCTGGCTCAGTGTAACTGACGTCAGAATCATCAGTAATTCTGGCTGCCGCACACATCCAAGCATCGTTGTTATCAACATGCAATGAAATGGTGTCTTCGCCAATATCACCGGGTTTCAAGTCATGGAAATCAAAGAATAGATGTCCATCAAGGTCATCTAGTTGCCATGATGTGTTTGGACTCTTAACCAGTTCTCCTGAAACAGTACTGGTGACATAACTGGTGTTATCCACTTTGAGATCAATGGCTCCGGCGACAAATGTATTACCGGTACTCGTCTCCGTATCTGAGAAAAAGGCGCCGGTAGCTACAATTGCGAGTGCAGCCACCGCACCAATTGTCGTGAGTCTAATTAAATTTTTTTTCATTTTTCACCTCCTCTCACTAGAAATTATTAAACGTAATAATTTCGCTCGACCGAAGTGGAGAGCAACATTATTTTTTATTTTTGTTAATGAAGTTCTCGACTCCGCTCGAACGAAATATATATTATTTTTGCTCGACCGAAGTGGAGAGCCACGTTGATTCTTTACTGCGCAACACCACATCCTGCCTTCACCGCATCGACGTCATAGGCATCGGCAGTTGGTTCAAAAAGTGTGATATCGGAAACATCAGTCAACTGCACAAATTGGGCAGAAGCAACACTTCCCGGCAATTCCAGATCTTCATCCCGGGTAGCAGCCGCACTGACCAAAGTCCATGGGCCGCTATTACTTGAACTCACTTCTACTTTGACTTTCTCATCCGGATAGACGCCTCCGGTCACCTCAAATACCTGCAAATCAGCTCCACTCGGATTGGGGAAGAAGGGATTTGCAAACCCGACTACAATATTGCCGTTGGTAAAGCCGAGCGAGAAAAACGATCCGGCTGGAAAACCGACATCTGACGGTGCTCCACTGGTTTGGGGCGGGCCAAACATGGCACTTGGAACAGAACGGTTGGCTAAAACTGCGCTTCCGTTCTTCCGGGTACCTTGATTATTATGTGAGGCAGTACTGGCATACGTCTCAACACACACAAGCGGTTGACCACACGCATAGTCTGGTAAATCGCGCGACTGGACTGCGGTAAAACTGACATTCCCTTTCAGCGTATCAGTTTGGGAAATATTGGTTTCCAGGGATCCATCGCAGGTAACACCCGGGTTGATTCCAGGATTCACACCCGCACCAGCCGCAACCGGAGCCGGAGTCAGTTCACCAAAACACCAGGCTTTGCCAATATAATACGGGACATCACCGGGCAGCGGATCATCGGGAAGACCGGAATATACGTTGTGGGTAGAATCGGCAATTGCGTAGGTCACGCCAGGAATACCCGGATTTTGCGGCAAACTGTCAGGTTTACCGTTTAGTAAAATAGTTTCGTTATCTTCCAGTACATTATCCCCATCATCTGCCCAGAAGATGAATTCCAGATGTTCATCAAGTTCCCCTGACCAAATGCCATCGGTCGTATCCCCAGCCGCGGATTCAGGCTCATTAATGGTATTTTCGCCTGATTCAGTCAATTCAACATTGGCACACAACCAGTGATCGTTATTATTGACATGAAAACTAATGGTATCTTCTGATAAATCTCCGGGTTTCAGATCCGTGAAGTTAAAAAATAACTGGTCAGTCAGATCTGCAAGAGTCCAGCTGGTTGCCTCGTGAACTTCACTGTTATACCAACTGGAATTATCTATTTGCAGATCAATGCCGCCGGTTGCAAAGACGTTACTCGTAGAGTTCTCTACGTCAGAAAAAAGGGCACCGGTACTGGCCAAACCAACCAGTGAAAGAAGACTGCCAATGAGAAAAACTCGTTGCAGGATAGTTTTCATATCAGTTTATTCTTCGATCCGCCTCTGGCGGAGAGAAGTTTCCTAATTATTTAGCTGGAACGAAAGTTCTCACTTCGTTCGAATAGTAAACACAGCAATAACTAACTCGTACTTTTTGTGTGGTCTGTCCGGTGAGGTCAGTGTGCTGTCCTCGAAAATAGTTGCACAAAAAAAAGCGCACCAAGCGCTTTTATGGTAAGTCGCAACTATTTTTATTAGTAGTAGAAGTGTTCATAATTAACTTATACTGTTTTTAACGATTTGTTATAAGTTTGTCAAGCAGGATCTTTATAAATCTTTTTACTGACTAAACACAACTTTCTACATATCTATTACATATTAAATAGATCAAAAAAGACTCTGGTTGAACAGAGTCTTTTTAGGCGTACCGGGTTTGCGCAAAACGCAGGTCAGGCGATCTGCCTGCTCGAAGTCGCGCGTAGAGCCCTGATAAGAACATGAGGAGATACACTACTGCCCACATCCAAAAATGAAGTGCAGATGCGCCGGTAATCGGTAACAGATCAGCCAGGACTGCTGCAGCCGAACCATTACCACCGTTTGCACCGCTATTATTTCCCGGATTTGAAGAACTACCACCAGTTGGAGAGGTAACTCCTCCTGAAGGCGGAAGCGAAGGATGATCGCCCGGAGGAATGGTGGGCGGAATCGGCTGGCCGTCTTCGCAACACAAGACTTCAACACCGCCGGAATTAACAGGACCATTTACTACATCAATTTTTGAAATAATATCGCCGGTTTTGATAATGACATTATTTAAGTTGCCAAGTACGCTGTTGTTTCCGCTGATTAGTTCCGAATAAAAATTATTTTTTACCGTTGCTTCATTTTCCCGGAAAATTGTCAGATTATCAGTCAGCTTCAGATTTACTAGGTTATCTGAATCAGCTGCATTGCCTTTAAGAAGAATAAGGACATCAGTCAGCGACACTTTTCCAGTAATGATTGCTTCATTTAAAACTGTGTCTACTGACTGCTCGTTTATCACGTCTCCGGTAATTATGAGGACATTTCCCGCGCTGTCTTTGACCGTATTTACTCCTGAAATGGCTTTGGTCGAAAAATTATTTTTGACTTGTGCAGACTGAATTACGGAAACCGTGGTGTTTTGTGAAACCTGGGAATTAACCGTGTTGGTGGAACCGCTGCCGTTTCCGGAAATAGTAATAGTCTGTTCCTCTTGGCAACATCCGGTAGTAACTTGAGAATTGTTAACCTGTGTCGTAACTGAAGTTGAACTATCCACGTTGCCAGTCGTAATTTCCGAAGTCTGACCATTGCTATCACTTATAGAATTGGCGCCTGAACTGACTTCCTCATGTACTTCAGCGCTATTTGACTGCGACACATTGGTGGTTTGCGAAACAGATTGGTCAATTGAGTTAACACTATCTGCTCCGTTATTGTTTACTTCGATTTGAATTTCAGCAAAAACAGGTACAGCAAACCTGCTTAAAAGCAGGATGAGTGCGAGGCTCAAATTTATCTGTAAAATTCGTTTCATACTCAAAAACTCCGCACGTCCTTTCAGGACGACGGAATGACAGAGGGGTAGTTGCCATCCTCTGGCAGGACTAATTAGAGTGCGTGTGCTGTATTTCTCGCTTTTAGTGTTTGAATTCCTTTTTTGATAATGGCGAGTCCAACTACAGCTGCAAATAATCTCCAGAACCAGGCCGGCAATGTGGTGGTTGACGCAACCATAGCTGGATTTTCTGGCACTGTTATCGTGTTATCCTCATATATTGCTCCGGCTACCAAATTCGTGGTAGTACCTGATCCGGTGTTTACGTTTGCGTATGCATTACCTGTGGTGGCCACCGTCCCGGCAGCCATTGCAATTACTGAACCCTGGCTGTCATTTTCACTACTATTATTTGCGTCACTATTGCTGTCGTTATTGTCATTGGACGAGCTGTGCGATTCACCAGTATTTACACCAGTGCCACCAGTATTCTGGGCAATTTCCGCTTCATGGCCTGGAGTTACAAAGTCACCCAGCCAGCTGCCGAAAACGTTCACAATCGAAATCATCACCTTGCCACCCGCAAAGTTATTATTCACAAAGTTCATAATATTTGCCATCACATTGGCATTACCGGTCGTTATTGAATTGCTGCCACCGGTGTTGTAGCTGGCTTGGTTATTTCCGGTATTGGCAACCAGGGACAAGTTATTAGTTACGTTTGCGGTATTTTGTTGGGTAGTCGTACTGGAATTATCAACATTTACATCGGTCGTGTTGGTTGAACCACTCCCATTGCCGGTATTTTGGGCGAGAATTGTACCGTCAGGCGACATAATAAATTCTGTGCCTGCACTTCCGGCCATGGTGGCGCCATCCGGGCTGCCGAGAATTCGGCCGACCCAGTTGCCGGATGCGTCATTGACAAATACCAGCCACCAGACATCGTCACCTAAGACATTTGAGTTGGCAATATTGACCACATTGACATCAACCGATGCATCACCGGAATCAATCACGTTATCACCGTTGGCAAAGCCCGCGGTATTCTTGATTGCCTCGTTGTCACCGGTATTGGCAATCACGTCCAGATTATTTTGAATGGTAGCCAGGTTTGTCTGGGTAGTATTTTGGGAATTATCAATAGTCACGTTTCCGGTATTGGTTGAGTCACTGCCGTTTCCGGAATTAACGACGGTCGTGCCTCCTGACTGCGCCAAACTTGATTCAGGCAATAGTATGTCGCCGATTAAATCACCGAAGATGTTGACGACTGCGATTAAAACTTCACCTGCACCGGAAATATTATTGTTGACAAAATTCCCAACGGTCGCAACCACATTGGCATCACCAGTGGTGATTGAATTGTCGCCTCCGGTATTGTGACTGGTTTCATTGGTACCCGAATCAGCTACTAATAATAAATCGTTCGTAACATCAGCCGTGTTTTGTTGAAAGGTATTGTCGCTGCCATCAACCGTAACTCCTGTAGTATTGGTGGAATCACTCCCGTTTCCAGTATTCTGTGCGCTTATAGTGCCATTCGTTCTGCATACGGTGGCGGTACAGCCAGAAGTTTCAGGGAACGCGAGCACGATGTCTCCAGTGTGCGTGTCATCGATATTAAATTCAATTACAGAAACGCCGTCAGTATTGGTGTTAACGCCATTTATGACCGTTGCCGTAGTGTTTGCGTCTCCGGTTGTAATTGATGATGACCCAACATTATATGAAGACTCATTGTCACCGGAAACTGACTGTAAATTAAGATCGTTGCTTACTTGAGCGTCGTTTATTTGCACCGTGTCTGAGGAATTATCCGTGTTAACCGTACCTGAATTGGTAGAACCTGAGCCGTTACCTTGATTACCGACGTTAATATCTCCACTTGAACCGGATCCACTTCCACTTAAATTAGTATTGGCAGAATTCGTCAGGATCGCACTCGAATTTGCATCTCCGGTCGTTATTATCGGATCGCCGTCACCATGACTTGAGTCCTGAGCGCCGGAGGTTTGGCCTTGGGTGTTGGTTTCGGCTACAGTTGCATCAGAATTTGAAGTGCTTTCGGTAGACGTCCCCGTATTTGTCTCCCCCCCGGTATTTCCATGATGTTCAGCGTTTGTTGATTGCCCATCCTGAGAAGTAGGATTGGTATCCTGATTCACAGGAGTAGTATCAGTATTTGTCGCGGTGGGAGCAGATGGCGCGGTGGGCGCTTCCGGAGCTGCGGGAGGAGCTGTTGGCGCTTCCGGTGCAGAAGGAGCCGATGGCGGTTGTGGAGGCGCAGGCGGCGCTGGTGGAGTGGGTGCGCTCGGTGCAGAAGGAGCCGATGGCGCCTGTGGTGGAGCCGGCGGAATCTGGGCCAAAGCCACTGTTTTGAATGGTGCAAGTGTCAAAGCAATAATCGTTAGAATTGTGACTGTTTTAAAAATTAATTTTTGCATGATAGTTACCTTTATTTATTTTTTTATTATTTGGTCTTTTCTTCCCCTGCCCCGCTTTTTAGGCGGAGCAGGGTATAGAAAAGTTTAATTGGGGACTTGACTTAACCTTCCATTGAGCCGGTTAAAAACCAAAACCACCAATTCATGCTTCCATCTTCTTCCCATGAATCCCATGGTGAAGGAGAGGGCATCGCGTCTCCGGTTGAAAAGACGTTTGAATTACCGCTGGTTGCAACTTCTACAGTTGTAGCTGCATTACCGGTATCAATTGACGGATCGTGCTCCGGATCGCCTGTGTTGTCTTCGGCGTCGTTCTTGCCACTGTCAGCAAGCGCTTCGACCTCATTGCAATCTTGACGATGATGTCCATCAAATGGGAACTCGCTAACTAACGGGAATGGGAACGGGAATTCTTCCACGTCTTCCACATGCCAGTACGTTGTCTTGTGCGGTATACAGACTGGATGCGAGATCCAGATCTACGTCGTTTTCCGAGTCAGTGCCGTTGCCGGCAATTTTGACCAAGCCATCGAACAAACAACAATCAGCCACATATGCTGCGTTGAAGTTAGCCATGGTATCTACCATTGCGCCTGCTTCTGCATCACCTGTGTCGATTGAGGTTGTGCCTCCGGTATTATCTTCTGCGTCGTTCTTGCCACTATTGGCTTTTACATCAACTTCATTGCTGACATTGGCGTAGTTATTTTGCAGAATTCCGACGTTGTCGTTCAAATCCACATCAATATCGTTGTCTGAATCAGAACCATTTCCGCTGATAATGAGTTCTAACGCACCACCGTTTGAGCCTCCCAACCATGCAACGTTTGCATTAAGCTGGTTGACGACCACAGCTTCTGCGGTAGCTTCGCCAGTGTTGATTTCAACATCACCACCGGTGTTATCCTCAGCATCGTTGTATCCGGAATTTGCTTTCACATTGACATCATTGGTCACATTTGCAGTATTAGTCTGCTGAATCCATTTGTTTGGTTCTGGATTCTTGCTATGTGATTTATTGACATCAACGTCTACCTCATTATGTGAATCACTTCCGTTGCCGGAAATTACCACACTCAGATCTCCCGGACATCCTCCACAGTCTTCAACGACTGCTTCATTGGAATTCACGGTATTCACGACGGTGGCTGAAGCTTCAGCGTCTCCGGTGTCAATACTGACTCCACCTCCGGTATTATCTTTAGCATCGTTGCCTCCCGTATTTGCGGATGCATTGACGTTATTTGAAACGTTAGCCGTATTTGACTGGTTGACCTGTGTTGCGTTATTGATGTCGATATTTGCATCATTGTTTGAGTCAGATCCGTTGCCGGACACGACTACCGTAATTTCAGCAAATGACGGAATAACCAACGACTGGGCGACCAATGCGGTTGAGGCTAACCCTACTGCGACTTTTCTTACTAGGTCCTTCATAATTTTGTATTTCACCTCCTTTCGGAAAAAATAGATTACCTATAAAAATAGGTTGCAAAACTATTTGTATATATTTTAAATCCTGTATTTCTCACAAAAAACGGAGATGATCTATTAGATCCATCTCCGTTGGCGGTCAATTGGATATAACTTATTTACTCTAGGTTTATAGCTTTATGTAATAGTTGTTTTAATATAGGTTATTAATTACTGGTTTGTCAATAGGATTTTTCACGAAATAAACGATCATCCTTCACTCGGCTAGAATATGTTTAGTTTTTCTGATGTTTCGAACTGTAATCTGAGTCACACTGTAATCCTGCACATAAATCTCTATCGAGCCAAAACCTCCAACACTATGGAGTGCGCGCGCAATCTCTTCAATCAGGTCTGGTGAAATGTTTTTATGGACCGTGAAGTTCAGGTCTACCATCTTGCTATTTGCAACTTGCGGCGTAATTCTGGTATTTGCAACACTCATACGCTTAAAATGAAACTGGTATTTCTTCCTTAGGACCGTTAATTTCGCCGACATAGAGTGTAAAGGTCGTTTGATTTTCATTGACCGGCAGCCCAATCCGGGTGAGTTTCGTCGACAACGGCTGCACTTCCACCGTGTCGTTGTGTATTTCCGGCGCGAGTCGGTCGTCAACGCCCACGGGTTGAATCCGGACATAGTTACGGGTATTTAAAAATAATGATTCATTAAAATCGTTGACCAGTTTCAAATTAATAATCAGAAAAGTGCGTCCGCTCACAGCTGTGGCCTTTTGGCCTTTTATCACGATTTGTTTTGTCAGTTGTGCCTCAGTGATCGTGTAGCGCACCGGATTTGAGAGCTGTTTATCTTTGTCATACACCGGAATTGAAAATTCGCGGTTAATGCTGACTGTTTTCGCGTTTGGCAGACTGGTAATACTCGTCGCCCCTTGCACCCGCGCGCGATTGATGGCATACATCCGGATTCCAGCGCCAACTGCAATCAATACAACTACCACTAATAGTGCCGTGCCAAGGCGTTTTTTATTAAAGATTGCATTTAGACGGACTCGGGGCGCAGTCCGCGTTTTTTCAACCGACATCACAAATCCGGAATACAGAATAGCGAGTTTTTCCCTGAGTTTTTTAAACGTAAACGAAGGTAATGGTCGAAAAAATAAGTGCTTTTGAACGGGTAAAGAAGGTGCGCTGGTAAAATCCATACTATTAATTAAATTAATGGAAATTAATACGTGGGCAGAAAGTTTTGGGCAGAAAACAACGAAGCAGTAATTCTGTCCTCTGTCTAATTAGATCGCACTATATCGTACTAAAAAACAGTTGTCAATAGTTTTATATTGATAGCGCGCGGTTATTGTAAGATTATAATGAAATTAGATTGTTGTATTAGGTTTTTTAAATTTCCGAATTATCATAAATACTATTTTCAATGCCACTACTAATACAATCGCTCCCAGAGCAACTACAATTAGAATCACCACATAATCCGGCGCTACATGTTCACTAACTGTCGTGGTAGGTACATTGGCTTCAGCTTGCTGTAAAATTTTAGGAGTTTGGATAGTGAGGCGTTCGTGCGCTGCAAAGTCTTTACCCCAACTTTGTAAATAGTCTTGAAGTGTGGTCGGTTGAAATTGCTGCAATTGATATATCGGACTGTTCGGATCAATACCTTCGGTGATAATAGCTATGCCTTTTTGCGGCCAGACATGGACAACTAATTGTAGCGAGTCCTGAATTGGCAACTCGTAACGTTTGATGGAAACTTCGGGCTGACCATTTGCGTTTAAATAGTCAACAAATACTTTTGGCTCCTTTGCGCGACCAATCTGTTTAAATACCAATTCGTTGTTTTGAAAAAATAAATAATGCGCATACGTCGGGGTGTTGGAATGGTACCGCAAAATGAGGTACCCGTTTAATTCAGTTGTCGCCCGCGGCGCACCGAGTAAAGCAATTACCGTTTCCTGTGTAGCAGCCAAGGCAACCGAACGTGCGTCAACTGCAGAGGATGCATTGGCCTGGGCTAAATAATTATTCATAACTGCATTGTTATCATCTCTGTCATGCTGAATTTATTTCAGCATCTCTCTCTTTTGGGTAAGGAGATCCTGAAACAAGTTCAGGATGACAAAACCACAACAAAAATTTTTTCATAAATTACAATCATTTCCTTCATAAATAGTATCTTTCAAAGCCTGGTAAACTGTTGGCTGTTCTCGCTTCAAAGTTTCCGGATCAGTGCAATACGCGGCTGTGGCATTGGCCAGTTGTTCATAGTCAGGTGGGTGTCCCTGAGGATTATCTATAGTTTGAAAATTCTCTTGGTCTCTATAGGCAAACGAGTTTGGAGCACAATCGTTTTTAGCATCATCAAGTTCATTACCGACACAAATCTCATCCTGTTTCCGTGCTACATTGTAGGCTTCAAGTAAACTACAAGATGTTCCCGACTCACAGTGTGATGACACATATTCTTCATGTTCATGGGTGTGGCTAAATTCGTGAATAACGTCTTCTGCAGATATAGAGCAGTTTTGGTTTCCGGTGCAACGAACTTCTATGTACATGGTATTCCGGTCATTCCTATTTACAAAACTGCGAGAAAAGTTCGAGCGATTTGAGTCATAGTAAACAATTTTCCGGTTTTTGTAGACGTTTTCAGGTAAAGCGCTCAATACCTGATCAGTAACTGCGAGCGGGTTGAATCCAGGCACATCCAGGTATTCAAACTGTACTCCGTACTGAGTGTATTGCTCGACTAGATCTGCCGCTTCAGTCTTCATTAATTCGCTTTCAGCCGGATTCACCTGTTCATAAACCGGATCTGAAACCAGGACAGATTTTTGATCACAATATTTGGTTTGTGCGTCATTACCGCAAATTTTTTCCACACATATATAACCGAGCGCCGAACTATAAATAGTTTGGTGGTATGGTTGTCCAGGCTTGAAATAATAAAAAGCCCCGTCATCACCATGCAACTCACAACTATCTCCACTTACTGGTTGTTTTCGTAAATCTGCAGTGTCCTGGCACTGCTGTTGACTTTGAAATTGACAGTTTTCATTACAAGTGACACACGCGCCATCAATGAAGTTATAACCTTGCTCGCCCTTAGTACAACATTGTCCGTTGTTGGGGCACGAGTTATTATTAGAGGCGAATCCATAATTACTGCAGGTATTACCGGATGTCGTACAGTGGGTTTGAATACAGTCACCTTGAACTTTTCCATCCGTGCTTGCTAAACATTCAGCAACAGTTGCAAACTCACAAATTGCGCTTTCTCTGCATGGTCGACAGCTTGCGCCATCTTTTCGGTACCATACTTCGCCAAAATCTATACACCTCAATTTATCTCCAACCGGAATAAATCCGTATTGGCATTCAACTAGTTCCTCACCGTTTTCTTGAATACAAACACTGACTTCATTCGGATTCAGCATTTCATCAACTGTAACTGCGTCAAATGGCCGCTTTCTGCATTCTGGAACTTCTCCTGCTCCTAAACATTTTAACTTATCACCTACACTTTCACTTCCGCTCGGGCAGTACCACAATAATTCTTCTCCTTTATATCTTCTGCAGCCGTGTGCATTTTCTTTATTAACGAGCTGGCTTTGACCAACTGCATTTGCCGGACACTCGTTCAAAATATATCGTTGGTACTCGGAACTGCTTAAACACCTGACTTTATTATTCTCCAGTTTTTCATGTGAGTAGACACACCAGTACTGGGTTTGGCCGCCAAACTGACAGGATTTGCTATTGTCAAAATTTATGAGTTTGTCTGCAGTAAATAATCCGCCGTCAGTGCTGCACGCAGTATCAATTTTTGTTCCTCCACAGTCGTTACCTCGGTGGGTGAACTGGCGGTTACATTCAGGCATACAGCTGCACCCTGCTTCATTATCACACCAGACAGATTGGGAACATGACTCAAGTAATGGTAAATTGGAGTCCGGAATTGCTTCTTGGGTATCTGAAGCTGCCCGGCAAATCCCGCCTTCACTTGTGGCTAAACATTCCTGTCCGGCTGGGCAGGAAATAGCGCAATAGGCATTACACACAGTTGAACCACCCACACAACCATTGGGACAGCGATCGGTGGGACAACTGGTTGCCGGTTTGCATACCCCGCCGCTGATGCTGGGATCGCAGCCATATTGACATGAAGCGTTTAATTGCGCAGTACAATAAGGAATACATTCTTTAGTATTATTTTCAGTTAAAATACATCCATTCAGACAGGAGGTTGGACACACTGTTGGTGTGTCAATCGGTAAATAACAAGTTGAGGAGCGGGGGACACACTTTTGGCCGGAACTACAACCTGAGGCTTGCGTAATAGTCGTGCCCGGATCACAGGTGTAATTACTCGGCACACACATGCCTTCAAAATCATCACGGCAATCATAACTCGGCAAGGGTTGGGGAGCAGGACATGAAGAACCGCATTCGCCAAGTGACAAAAATTCTCCATTTGGGTCAGCCGCACAACTACCACTCTGGCATGAATAACGGGTGGAATACGTTTGCGCGCGCTGGCGGATGTCAAATGATTGATTGCTGACGACTGCAATAGTTCCAACCACAAAAGAAGCAACGAGAAACCCTAAAATAGTAAGGCTAAATAGATCAGCACTCCCTCGCCTGCGCAAATTTACGTCTGCATGCATAAACTACCCGGGACTTTACAATCCCCGGCTTCTTCTAGCATGTCAAAGAAAGGGGTGAAGTTCAAGAAGAAATTATGGAGTATTGCGTGTGAGCGGGTGGTGTGAGCGAAGGATCTCAAATTCGGCTTATGTAGTCATTGTGAGGAATCTGATTACCGCTAAAATATAAATGTTATCGAGGAAAGAAGCAACCCTGTCATCCTGAATTTATTTCAGGATCTAAAAGCGCTTGAGATCCCGAAATCCCAAAAGGATCCCTTCGTGACAAGTTCGGGATGACAATTATCAAAGAGAAGTTGTTTGTATTGTACAAATATTATTCAATCGTAATCTCTGTCTTTGCCCCACTATTTTCCTGGACAATCGAGACTTTTAACGAATTATTACTTGTTGATCCCTGCAAAACAGCTTTAAACAGATCATTAGCCCGGGTTTTTACGTTATTACCTACGTGATATCCCCGGTTCTCCATCTCACTTTTGTACCAGCTATACACGGCTTCCCCATCTGCATCACTCGTGTAATGACCGCTGCTACCATTGGCGCCCGGATAGATTAATTGTTCTCCAATGGGTTTATTGTCGTCGGTACTGACTGATATATTTATTTTACTGTCACCAAGCGTTTGCGAATTATCGGGTGTCGCTTTGGGAGTAGCCGCAGGTCGGGGACTGACCATCGCATTTGGAGATGAAGATGGAGAAGCACTAATAGCCGCTTCGGCACTTGCTTCAGGAGTAGGCAGGTTAGTTTCCTGAGGCTTGTTTCCTGCATTGGTGAGCAGGGAATAACCAACAAACACAACAATTACAGCAATAGTAAGCAGTGGCATAGTTCGTTTGTTATAAACTACTTTCCTATGTCTTGTCAAATGACGTAATTTTACTCTTCGAATCCCGAAGCCGGCGGGGTGAGAAGTCTCAGTTATTCACCTAATAGTTCTCTCCCGCCAAGGCGGGATCGAACAGTACCGCAACCTTAGTCATACTTTGACTCAGCATATTTTGGCAGTTCAATCTTTTTTCCATTCACCGGAATTCCGAGCACCCAACCCAGAGTATTTGCAACAGTTACACCAACCCGAACTCCGGTAAATGAACCAGGACCTGGATTAACCTTGATTTCGGTAATTTCACCCAGTGTCAGTTTTTCCTGTTTCAATGCTTGCATCATCAGCGGCAAAACGTTTTGCGATTTATTTTCACTTGTTGCTTCTTCGTATTTTTTTTCTGCCCCAGCGCGAATAATTCGTATCGTAGTCTGCGTGCTATCCGATGTATCTATACTCAAAATAATTGGTAACTTACTCATAATTTTTAATTCATCATGATTTACGTATAGAGTTTCAATTCGGATTTTATTGTCATGCCGAACTCGTTTCGGCATCAATAAACACTTGAGATCCTGAAATCCCAAAGGGATCCCTTGGGACAAGTTCAGGATGACATAAGACTATGTAAATCCTCATTCATAATTCTTAATTCTCGATTCTGACTTTGACACTTCCTTGCCTAATTATCTTCCACGGTGTTTGGGTACAATCGATCACCGTCGAAGCTTGTTTGACTGTACATTCACCCGACACGACGTAATCAACAAGCTTGACCAATTCCGGATCAAGATCTGTAAATTCATAAGGAGTAGGTAATCCATGGAAATTTGCAGATGGGCCTAGAATCGGTACCCCAACACCTTTAATAATTTGTTGAGTAATAGGATGATTCGGTTGCCGAAGACCGATAGTAGTGCCGCCGCCACGAACCAATGCCGGAACTTTGTTAACTTGCGCAAAATAAACGATGGTAAGTCCACCAGGCCAGTACTCTGCCATTAATTTTTTAATTTTTGGTGGGTCTGCCCGCCGAAGCTTAAGCGTAGGCGGGGGAGACCTGAAATAATTTTCTGCCATCTCGATGCCGGAAACCAAAGCCGGAGTGGCTTTGGATGGTGGTCGCTTGCGAATTTTAAATACCCTGGCGACCGCTTCCACATCATCAATCCGGCAGCCGATCCCAAATGCCGTATCAGTGGGAAAAATTACCACTCCTCCGCTTTTGAGAATTGAAATTGCCTGGTTTATTTCATCCATGCTGCAACCTTTATAAATTCTTTGTTTCTGTCATGCTGAAT
>DQGR01000021.1 GCA_003524845.1 Patescibacteria group bacterium | reverse complement strand
CAGTCAACGGCAATTTTGAGTTGTGGCCGTGGCTTTCGTCCGGCGTGACTTACTTTTTTCATACAAAGTACCCTTAATTTTCAACTGGCAATAGCATGCATTATACGGCATTTGCGTGAAATACAGAGTAAATACCCTATTTTAGGCGTCATTGAGAGTAAATCTCAGGAACCCCTTGACATGGCGTATTAAATTCTCCAAACTGGGATAAGTATTGAATAGTAAGGAGGTGTGTTTATGGCAAAAGCCAAAAAAGTTCATCATAAGGCTCGGCATCAATTACCAACCCTTCATCAACAGGTGCCTCACATAGTAGCATACGTTGTGCTTGCAATCATGTTTGTTGTAGTCGTTAAACTGGTGAGTGTAACTACTGGTGCTGGTTTATAACTTTACGAGAGCGGGCGAATGGTAATTAGGTCACTAATTATGGTCGCGCGCTTTTTCGTGGTGTAAAAAGTAGGAAAAAATAACGCGCAAATTCGTAGTAGCTGAAACACAAAGCCAAGAGGAAACCGTATATCCCATCTCTATACCCTTCATCCTCAACAAATATCGACCAGAACATATGAAGTGGATAGAGCGTAAACTTTTTAAAAGTTGCCTTTTCTCCTTTGGCAAAATAAAGTTTTGCTTCTAGCTGAGCATATCGAGTGAACTTGGAAAGGATTTGTGGTAAAGAACGAAAAGAATAGTGGTTTATTTCTCCTTTTAAATTTCCAATTCTTCCTTTTATGACCACCTCTTCGTGTACCGGATCCAGGGTTACCGACCCTTTATTTCTTCTAAACAATCTGACCTTAGAATAAGTTTGCGCTTTTGACTTTAACGCGTGACCCAAAAAATGATTTTTGTATGGAACCGCGTACGCATCATATTTCGGTTCGTACGATAAAACATCTTTGATTTCTTTTTGCAACTGACGGGACACAAATTCGTCAATGTCTACAAGCAGTATCCAGTCTTTAGTTGCTTTAGACAAAGCAAACTGTTTTAACAATCCCAAGCTCTTTTCGCTGTTGGGAAAGACATGTGGCGTAAATACTTTGGCGATTTCGACAGTCTTATCGGTAGATTGGTTATCAACCATGATTATTTCATCCGCCCACCCATAATACATAAGAAATTCACCGATGTGCTTCTCTTCATTTTTTACTATTGTGCAAATGCTTATCTTATCCATATAATTTAAGAATGTTCTCCGGAATCGTCCATCTTCTTAAGCAGATTAAACATCACCTCTGGTTAACATTGCTTCATCTCGAAGGATTAATGGATCGTTCTCGCTTGTATCGAGATTTTCCTGGACTAAAAAACAAATTCAATTCTTCCGCGCCAATAGTAACAAATAGTTATAAACACTACACTACCACTGTGTCAAATCCCAAGATGGCTGTTTCTTTAGAACTGGCAACATTTTTGTCAGCTTTGTGCTCAACGCTTAACCCGCGATCAGTTCTCGACCTAGGTTCGGGTTATTCAACCTATGTTTTTGCCCGTTACAAACAAGAGTCAAAACATTCTGTAAAACTTTGGTCAGTTGATGACAACCGAAAATGGCTGGCAAAAACGCATGTCTTTTTGAAAAAGCAAAAATGTCATCCGTCACGGCTCATGCATTGGCTAACACTTGAAAAAATGCGCTTTCCAATATTACCATTTGAATTTGTACTTTACGACTTGGGAATTATGAGCACACGTAAACGGATTTTTCCTTATCTTATAAACCACACTAAAAAGGAAACTCTTATTATAGTCGATGACGTACACATGCTTGATTATCAGCGATTAGTCAGGAAGTTGATTCGCAACCAAGTAACACAATACTATTCTTTGAGATCGTTGACGTTAGACACTTACCAGCGTTTCGCCATGTTGGTTATTCGTTAAAAACCAAATACTATTCATTTCAAAACATACCAAAGCGGCGAACAAAATAATCTCTTATTCCTTGCAGCGAATTCCATTCACTTGCTGCCGCATGTTCGTAAAGCGTCTTAGGTAATCGTATTACCTCACGTAATTTCACTGGAAAAGGGGCGTTGCGTTCAATAAATAGTAGATGGTTGCGAGCTAAATAGTATTTTTTTAGCAATAAACTTTGTGACTCTTCTAAATGCACTATTTTTGCAGTTGGCACTACGAACGAGGAAAAACCAAGTTGTTTTGCTCTGACACAAAATTCCACATCTTCATAATAAAGAAAATACTTCTCATAAAAACGCAAGTCTTTTTCAAGCAACTTTCGTGGAATCAGCATGCAAGTGCCGGACACAAAATCCACTTCTTTTTCTTTGTGGTTTTTATTATCTAAGTCTTTAAACCCAATGAGCCCCGCAGTATAACGTTTTTTATCCAGTTCTCCACCAATTGACCAGATCCGTTTTCCATCCTTCATCAATATCTTCGGACCAAAAATCCCGTTACCCCCATGCTTCTCTGTTGCTGAGAGTAATAATCTAATGGTATCTGGCTCAAGCACTGTATCAGGATTGAGGATAAGCACAAACTCGCAATTCAGTTCCAGTGCTTTTTCAATACCAAAATTATTTCCGCCTGCATAACCTCGATTTTGTGAAAGTGAAAATAACCTCACCGTTTTAAAATTTTTCTTCACGATATCAACAGTTTTGTCCGTCGAGGCATTGTCTACCACTATAATCTGTCTCTGCTGCTGCTTTTCCAACGACATAACGCAATTCTTTATTGCTGCCTCGTTGTTATACGTAACAACTATAATTACAACGCTCATGTTTCAATTATATGCTAAGGCTCACAGATGAATAAATAAGCTGGACATACTGAAAAGTTCATTTAATTTTTTATTGTATAAAGTGTTGCGTTAAGACCGATGAGTGTCCACTCTTTTTTTGAATCAGATAATCGTGGCATAATTTCCTCGTACTGTTCAGGATGAAAAGACAGAAAGTGGGTGGCCTGGCCGACTTTAATTTCGCGTTTGAGAATTTCGATTGCACTTACTTGATCAGCTGATGCAGTTCTTCCCAAATATGTACAACCGCTGAAATACGCTACATACAATCCTCTCGCCCATTCGTCAGATAGTAGAACGCAGGGGGCTGTAATTTTTTGGCTAATTGCGAAATGTAATACACTATTGCGATCTGGCGCTACTGCTTTAGTATAGTGACTGCTAAATAAAAACAAAGCCGCGAGAAAGAAAACCGTGACCAATGGTTTAAAGTGTGGTTTCATCCCTACCACCAGCAAAATAATGAGCGGCACGACAATTGGCCACAGGTAACGCTCCTCAACTAGTACCACGGCATATAACAGTATCCAAAGAATGATAAAAATGGCTAGGATCCTCAGTTCCCGTTTACGTCTGATTTCATTACTCGCAAAGACGAGAAAGATGAGTCCGAGATGAAAGTTCTTGAGTAAAAATTGTCCAGTGGTTACTAGATTTTTTTTAAGCGCAACCAACTGTTTCATTACGTCAAAAGTAATCGGAGTAAAATCTGCCGGGTCTGACCAGTAGGAAATAGCGCCTGCTGTTGGTTGTTGTGGACTATTTAAAAAATTAAATGTGTTTCCGGTGACAAACGTCTGGTAGGTAATCTGTCCACTTGTCCCAACTGAAAACTGGTGGTATTTGATAAACAAAAAACTGGACCAGATGACGACAATTGAAGTCAAACCTACGAGCACCCAACTGACTGATGTGGGTATGCGCGGATGCACGTAACGCCAAACCACCACGGGGAAAAACAGTAGTGCGAAAACGAGAAAATAAGTTTTAATTAAATACCCAAATCCCAGGAGTAATCCAAACATTCGCCAATCAATTGCCGAACTTTCATGGATGAGGGAAGTCACTACCATAAGTAACAGTAAAATGTAGACGCTTAAGAGTAAATCTGGAGTAATCAATTGCCACATACTGCTGCTTCCGGCAAACAGCAGGGTGAAAATGGCGGTCAGTTCGGCTTTCCGATGATCTTTAAAGATATAAAAAGCAAAGCAGTAACTTGAGATGAGCCAACTCATGGCGAGGATAAACGTCGAGACTTTGGTTACGGTCAACCAGTCACCGAGAGGTTTCAGCGCTATCAAATGCAGGGGATACCCAGGACTCCAGTAGGCAGTAATGGCACTCCGAAAATGACCAACACTGAGGTTGCGCGCAATTTCAATATACGAAATGCCGTCAGGATTGATGTCGAGTCGGTGATTAAAAATAAAAAACCCTGCCAAAGCCGCGTACAAAATAAGCAGGGTAAAGATAATATGGATCCGGATCCTCACAGCGGGAAGAAGTATAACATTTACTGCCCACGAACTACCATGCGGTCATGCAAACCCAAGAGAAAACCTATTTTTTATAGTAAACCATTTTTCTTGTTTCTTGTGAAATTAATTTATGATACGATTATATTGGTATTATGAATTTAAATACAGAAACGTCTACATCCGAGGTTGCTATTCAAGAACAAGTTCAAAGAAATACTCCTCCGATCAACACAAAACAACTTGTCACTCCAGTACAACCAGCTCCAAGTATTCCTTTGCAGCCAATCCAAAATAGCTTTGAAATTAAACCAGCTGGTGCTTGGTCAAGATTTTGGGCTAGCGTTATTGATAACATGGTTCTGAGTTTGCCAGTTGTAATAATTGCTTTCGTCTGGTCTCTAACCACTAAAACGAATATCACTTTAGGTAACATAGAAAACAATAATATATTTACAATTATATTCTTATTATGTTACTTTCCTTACTTCATTTACCTAACAGCCTCAAAAGGTGCTACTGTCGGTAAAGATGCCTACGGACTTAAAGTCGTTAAAAGTGGGACTGATCAATATATAACTTATGTTCAGTCTGCCATTCGTGAATTAGTGAAATTCGGTTTAATGATAATCCCACTACTAGGTGGACTTTTTTACTTAATAAATGGTTTGATGATTATTTTTTCTAAACAAAAAAGGGGAATTCATGACAGAGCAGTAAACTCACAAGTGTTAAGAGTTAAGCCTGCATGGAAAATGGGCAAGCAAATATTATTTTTTGGTGGTTTTATCTTGCTTGGAATTATTATTTTAACTTTCAGTCCTCAGTTTTTTTCAACATAAGCCAGCGCGGATTAAACTAACTATCAAATTAGATCAGGCTCCTGAAAATCTAGCTCTCTTTAAATACGATACGTTTGGATGGTCATTTTCGGCACACTCGTGTGAATTTAAGTTTTAGAACTTTCTACCAACAATTGTAGCCGCTGAGGGAGTCGAACCCCCGACCTTTGCAATGTGAATGCAACGCTCTAACCAACTGAGCTAAGCGGCCGAAATTTAATTCCCAGTTGAACATAGTATAACACTTCGTTATACTGAATCTGCGGGCAACGCCGTATTTTTTGTTTTATGAAAATGCTCTTATTACGCTTTTTTCGCACCATTTTTCATTTCTTTTTTGACGTGCTTGAGTCGATTGTGGTGGCCTTGGCGATATTTGTGGTCGTGTACCTGTTCCTCTACCAACCGCACCAGGTCAAAGGAGCCAGCATGGAACCCAACTTCCACGACGGCGAGTATATTTTGACGAATAAATTTGTGTATAAGTTTGAGGATCCGCATCGGGGAGACGTCATTGTTTTTAAATCGCCGCAAAATCCGGATATTGATTTTATCAAGCGGATTATCGGCACCCCGGGCGACCATGTGAAACTCCAGAATAATCATTTTTATGTCAATAACCAGCTGTTGGGCGAATTGTACATTGCTGACGAACTGTATACGTACTACGGCAACTTTTTGAAAGAGGGGGCTGAGATCATCATTCCCCAGGACTATTACTTTGTGGTGGGGGACAACCGACCGCGCAGTTCTGATTCGCGCGAATGGGGACCAATTGACAAATCTGCTATTATCGGCAAATCCCAGTTTCGCTACTGGCCGTTAAACCGCGCCGGCCTGATCCAGGATCCGCAGTACTAGGGAATTCAGTTAATGAGTTTATGGTGGATTTCCTTGACTACTTTTGAGGTTTTTTCCAGGTTTCCGCGGATGACGACCACAATCCGGACTTCCACCTTTGACTGGGTAATTTTCACCAATCCCTGTGTTTGCTGGGCAATATCTGAGGCAATTTTGTCAAGTTCGTCATTATGAATCCGTTCAATGCGGGAACGGGCTGTCTTTGAGTATTGGGCTTTAAGCCTACGGGCCAGATCTTCAGCTCGGCGCACCGATGCATTTTCCGAAAGTAGCATCTTATAGGCATCAACCATCAGTTTCACGTCTCCCAATCCCACGAGAGCGCGCGCGTGCCCTTCAGATACGGCTCCACTCATCAGGCCATCTTTAATCGCATCAGGTAGTGAAAGCAAGCGTAAACTGTTGGAAACGTAGGCATCGCTTTTGCCGACCCGTTTGGCAATTTCCGATACCGGCAACCCGAATTCTTCAATCAACCGTTCAAACGCCTGAGCCCGTTCAATCGGGTTTAAGTCCTCCCGCTGCACGTTCTCAACAATGGCCATTTCGAGCATGCCGCGGGCCGTGGTTTCTTTGATAAGTACGGGAACGGTACGCAATCCCAGCAGTTTTGAAGCGCGCCACCGGCGCTCACCGGCAATAATCTGATATCCGGCCGGAGTTTTAGCCACCACCAATGGCTCAAGAATTCCATGTTCTTTGATTGAGTCAACGAGATCCCGAAGCGAATCCGCGTTAATGAGCCCTCGAGGTTGGAGCGGATTGGGCTGGAGCATTTCTGTATCAAGTTCAAGTACCTGACCCCCAATATTTGCGGGCATTTGGTTACACCTCCCGGGTAGCAGATTTTCGAGCTTTTTTCAATGAAAAAAAGCAGAAAAATCTTTTTCGATTATTATGTTTAAACGTCTTATATTTCAGCCAAAGTAGAATATTTCTCTCGAAAATTCACTACCCGGCCTCCACTGAAACGTGTTTTTTAGCTAAACGTGTATAAAATTTTACGATTCCTGCGCGGAGGGCAAAAACCGTGTGGTCTTTTCCCAGCCCGGTTCCGAGGCCGGCAAAGACTTTAGTACCCCGTTGGCGGACGAGTATAGCGCCAGGTTGGGCCTTTTGGCCGCCATAAATTTTCACTCCCAGTCGTTTTGAACGGGAGTCGCGATTACCTTTAGTAGTTCCACCAGCTTTGACGTGTGCCATAAAACAAATGCAAAGTCCTGCCTGCCGGCAAGGTCAAAAACCAAAGTGAAAAATTTTACCTTTTGATTTCTGAGTTTTAAATTTTCCTGAAAACGTAAATTTGCCGTTTCACAACCGCTTGCGGCCGGGCATACTGCAGCGAACCTTGTTTGACAGTATACCCAAGCTTTTCACAGTTGTCAATCATTTTTTTCACGCGAAAAACCGACCTACCGAAACTCACTTCGGGCAAGACTATGACGACAAATCCTCCCGGCTTCAATACTTTTGTCCATTCACGCAGCACTCCTCTATACAGTTTTTCTAGGCCAGTGAAAGTGTTATCAAGATTCTGCTGCGTCACCGGTTTACCGTTTCGCATAAGTACTTCTCCCTGCTTCTCAAATGCAGTTCCTAGGAACGGCTCAGTCACAATCGCGTCAATACTTACAGCTGGAACGAGCTCAGAAACATGGGTTGCGTCACCAGTTTCCAAACCATAACAAGATTCATCCAACCGATAAGTTTGAATGAACCAGGTAAGATTTGCGCGGGCTTTCGTAATCACCTCGTGATTAATGTCACTGCCGATCATTTTTTGGCCTAGCAGTAATCCTTCGGCAACCACGGTACCCATACCGCAAAACGGATCAAGTATCAGTTGTGGCTTATTCGTAACCACAAGGTTTAACATCATCCGGGCGACTTTTGGCGGCAACATACCAGAACTTGGATCTGCAAACGGCCGGCCAAAATCACGCTTGCTCCAGTCCTCGCTGTTCTGCACCGCTACAGTTTGCGCAATTCCCCACTGTTTATTCTGGTCAATAAAGCAAATTAGCTCGGTAATGTTTTGTTTCAAAACCACAATACTTTGCAAAATTCCCGATTCTTTAGGCAGGACATAACGTAAATTCTGCGGTTCGCGTAACGCTTTTACTTCTTTGCACAACTCCATAATGGGTAAATTCCGCTGGCTGTAGTTACTGAGGCCAAAATTTTTGGTTTCCGATGGAATTACAGACAAAAGGGTTTCTGCATCGATCAACTCAACCTGTTTCATACTGCGAGCGATTTTCACGGTTCCACCCAGCCGTTTATTGAGCTCGGCAACCGGCGGCGGATCTGGAAAAGTAATGCAAACCAAGGGATGCTGGTGCCAGGAAATTGTGTGGTCGGGAACAAATTGAGTCAGGACGCTCTTGAGTTCCGCAAAACACAGTTCCGGACTGACTCCCAGTACAAACAGGTATGAGTAACTCATGTAGACGGCTTACGCGTTTGCGGGAACTGGTTTAGCTGCTTTCGGTGCCTTTTTAACTGCAGTAGCTTTCAGCGTTCCAATTGCTTCAACCGTGATTTCAGTGAGTTGTGAACGGAAGCCGGTGTGCCGACGGGTGCGTGATTTCGCGCGAAAACGGCGGACGTGGACTTTTTCACCCTGGCCGTGGCTGACAATTTTGACCGTGACCGGAGTTTGCGATGCTACTGTTCCAAGCGTAACTTCCTTACCCTCAGCAACCAGAAGCGCGGGTACTGTCATTGTGTCACCAACAGCGCCGGAAAGCCGGTCAACGACCACCTTATCTCCCGAAGCAACCCGATATTGATGCCCACCTAATTTAATAACTGCGTACATAAAAAGTCTCCAAAAGTGCGTTTTACTGCTCTATTCTAACAAATACAGAGCTGAAAGACAATTGATTACTCCCCCCGTGGTTTTTGCAATGAGGCGACAAAAATCCCCAACCCAATCCAGGTCGCAATTAAAGAACTACCCCCGTAGGAGACAAACGGTAACGTAATTCCGGTAATCGGCACCACTCCGATATTCATGCCCACATTTA
>DQGR01000082.1 GCA_003524845.1 Patescibacteria group bacterium | reverse complement strand
TGCCAGTATTTTTTGATTATTATATTACTCAGGGCGGCTGGAGAGTGGGAACCGCGGGTTTAATAGAAAGCGTATACCAGGCGTTCAGTATTTTTATTACCTATGCCAGTTTATGGGAAATGCAACAGAAACAAAGTTTAAATACTCGCACTTGAAAAACTTGTACCTGCTGATCTGAGTCATCCTGAGGCGCTAGCCGAAGGATCTAGCACAGAATGTGCGCTACGCTAGATTCTTCACTTCGCTGCGCTCCGTTCAGAATGACGTGCGTAGTACTAAAATGCATTTATGAAACACTTTGGAATTTTTGACCCTTACTTACATATTCTTGGAGGTGCAGAACGGTATATTCTCGCAATTGCCCAGAGTTTAAGTTCAGAGTGTCAAACCGTGCTTTTCACCAAACATCCTGATCGGGTTAGTGAGGCGCAAAAAAAGTTTGGCTTCACCGTTTCCAACTTGACTACCCGTCCGTGGCCGGATACGGTTGCAGCGCGGTTATCAGGGTTACGCCAGCTGGACTTGTTACTCTATGTGACTGATGGCAGTTTATTTATTTCACCGGCGAAAAAAAACCTGTTACTCATCCAGACTCCAGCCCATATCCCAAAACGTACACTCGTTAATTCATTTAAACTTCGTTCTTGGCAAACAATACTCTGCTATTCGCAGTTTATGGCTGACATTATTAGCCGGCGGTTACACGTGCAACCAAAGACATTATTTGTGCCGGTATCCAATCGGGTAAAAAAGATTCCGGAAAAAGAAAACAGTATTCTGTCAGTTGGTAGATTTTTTCCAGAACTGCATAATAAAAAACAAAAAGAAATGGTAGATATTTTCCGGACACTGGTGCCACAGTTACCTAAGGTACAACTGTATTTGGTTGGTTCAGTAGATCCGGGAGGTGAGAATTACCTTGAATCAGTTAAAGCCGCAGCCCAGGGGTTGCCGGTAAACATACTTACTAATAGTAGTTACGGTGAGTTATGCGCTTTATATGCAAAAGCCAAAATTTATTGGCATGCCACTGGTTTTAGCGAAGACCTGGAACAGTTTCCGGAGAAAGCCGAACACTTTGGTGTGTCAACGATTGAGGCGATGTCCTATGGGTGTGTGCCGGTAGTTTTTGGCGGCGGCGGACAAAAAGAAATTGTGATCCATGGGAAAAATGGTTTTATCTGGAACTATGAAAGTGAATTAGTAGCCCTTACGCAGAAGTTATTTGCTGAGCCGCAGCTTACCACCAAGTTAGCCAAAGCAGCACACACAAGCAGTGCTTCATATGGCCCGGAGATTTTTAACTTACAACTGCATGAAATTCTTGCGGAGTAACTATTATCTGGTCGCTTTTATCGGAATTGTGGCCATTTTTTTTGCGCCGTTTCTGTCTGGCAAACTACCGATTCCAGCTGATAGTCTCGTCGGTTTATACCATCCGTGGCGGGATACATTACGGTCTAATTATCCCAATGGGTATCCGTATAAAAACCCCCTGATTACTGATCCGGTGCGACAGCAATATCCGTACCGCTTTGCCGCAATTTCCGAGCTCAAAGCCGGCCGTTTACCACAGTGGAATCCGTACAGTTTTTCCGGAACTCCGCTGCTTGCGAACCTGCAAGCCGCTGTTTTTTATCCATTAAACATTATATTTTGGTTGACTTCATTTCAAACTGCCTGGGCGCTTCTGGTTATGTTACAGCCGCTTTTGGCCGGAATGTTTTTATATTTTTATTTACGCAATTTTGATTTGAGTTCCCGGGCCTCGTTTCTGGGAGCCTTAAGTTTTTCATTTTCAGGTTTTTTTGTCGCGTGGATGGAGTGGAACACGATTGGCCACGTAGCTGCTTGGTTTCCTTTGGTACTACTGGCCAAAGAAAAATTATTACGGAAAATATCATTGCCGTGGGTAATTACGCTTATTTTTGCCGAATCAACGCTTATTTTTTCCGGGCATGCGCAAACAGCTTTTTACGCCATCGGTTTTTCAACAATGTATTTACTGGTGCGGATTCTGCAAATAGCGCACGAACAGGTTAAAGCCGGCAGCAAGAATTACAGCCAGCAGTTGCTTAAAAATTTTCTGATAAAGCTGCAGCCGTTTCTGCTATTCGGGTTCTTGGTTATTATCATTACTTCTATTCAAACAGTACCAAGTTTGAAATTTATCTTGAGTTCTGCCCGAAACTTTGATCTACCGGATTGGCATCGGCCAGACTGGTTTTTACCTTGGCAGCACTTGATCCAGTTTGTGGCGCCGGATTTTTTTGGAAATCCTACGACCGGAAATTATTGGGGCGTTTGGAACTACGGCGAATTTGTCGGTTATATCGCACTATTTCCCTTACTTATGGCATTCTTTGCCATCACTGCTCGCCGGGACCGCAAAACTTTGTTTTTTACAGTGATGTTGGTTATTTCGGTCTTGCTGGCATTGCCGACTGCATTTGCGAAATTGCCGTATGAACTTAACATTCCATTTTTATCGACGCTTCAGCCTTCACGGATCATATTTCTCATAGATTTTTGCTTAAGCGTGTTAGCAGCATTGGGGCTTGATTACGTGGTCCGGCCGGAAGAGAAACGGAATAGAAGAGTGTTGCGGGTTATTATGTTTATCAGCATTTCAATTGTTGGTTTATGGCTTGTGGTACTCTTTGGCGCTCAACTCGGACTTTCGTATATTCTCATTGACACAATTGTTGCCCGGCGGAATCTGGCATTTCCCACTGCCTTTTTTGTGATCTCAAGCATTGGTTTGTTGGGATTTTCCCGGTTTGCGTTTAAAAAAATTATTCTGACCCGGATATCCATTATTATCCTTTTAGGGATTACCATATTTGATTTTTACCGGTTTTTTACCAAATTTACGCCGTTTACAGATCCTTCATTATTATTTCCGACAACGAAAACAACAGAATTTCTGCAATCAAATACCGGAAACTTCCGAGTCATGAGCGCTGACCGGAGAATTTTGGCACCAAACACCACGCTTATGTACGGAATTCAAAGTGTTGATGGGTATGACCCATTGTATTTACAAAATTATGGCGAGTTGATCGCCAGTTGGACCAGAAATCGAGCTGATATTTCGCCAGCTGCGTTTAACCGGATTTTAACGCCGGAAAACTCGCAGTCACTGTTTACTAATTTACTAGGCGTGAAGTATGTTTTATCTCTCAACCCGCTAGAACTTCCAGGACTTGTACTTGTATTTCAGGAAGGAGAAACGCGGGTCTATGAAAATAAAAATGTGTTACCGCGAGTTTATTTAGCTGAAGCAGTGTCAGTGCAAAATTCTCCCGCGGAAGTGGTTAAACAGCTATTTGCAAATGAAAACCTGCTTGATCGGTTTGTGTTTACCTATGTGCCGGTAAGCGTTGAACCGTTTGTTCTGGAAAATGAGGAGCGCGCTGAGATTAGTAACTACACGGCAAATGAAATCACCATAAATGTGCAGGCAAAACATTCCCGATTATTAGTGTTAACTGATTTGTATTATCCGGCGTGGCGGGCGTATGTTGACGAAATTGAAGCAAAAATCATTCCGGCAAATTATTTTTTTCGCGGAGTTGTGGTGCCAATTGGAAACCATACTGTGACGTTTCGGATTTAAGGACAAAAAAAGCTTAGCTTTCCCGGAAAGCTAAGCTTTGAGTTAGTTAACGCCGGTCAATTAGACTGATCTGTTAAAATATATGTTATGGCTAAAGATAAATTTACCGCGGTCTGGGTATCGCATTCGTCAATCAGCGATTTTTTAAAATGCCCCAAAGCGTACTTCTATAATAATGTCTATCGCCGAAGCGAATCTGGGCACAAAATCAAAATCATGCAGCCGTCTTTTGCCTTGGGTCAGGCAGTACATACGGTGCTCGAACAGCTATCGACATTACCAACGAGCGAACGATTCAAAGAATCATTAATTGCGGTTTATGAGCGACAGTGGGAAAAAGTGTCAGGAACAAAAGGCGGGTTTGTAAGTAGTGAACAGGAAGCTCGTTACAAAGAACGGGGAGCAGACATGTTACGTAAAGTTATGGAAAACCCGGGGCCGCTCAAAAACTTGGCTGTCAAAATCAACATGGATTTACCCTATTTTTGGTTGTCAGAAGAAGATAACCTCATACTTTGCGGCAAAATTGATTGGTTGGAGTATAACCAGGCCGATGATTCAGTACGGATTATTGATTTTAAAACCGGCCGCACTGATGAGCCGGATGATTCGCTACAGCTGTCGATTTATTTTCTCCTTGCGCAAAATTGTCAGCGCCGTAAGGTTGCTGGTATGAGTTACTGGTATCTGGAACGAAATGCCACGCCGAGTGAAGTGTCATTGCCTGACGCAACCGCAGCCCACGAAAAAATCCTGGAAATTGCCAAAAAAATTAAGCTGGCCCGGCAACTGGAAATTTATAAGTGCCCGCAAAAAGACGGCTGCAGTGCCTGTAAACCTTTTGAAAAAGTCATCGCCGGCTGGGGCGAATTTATCGGCGTTGATGATTACAATCAGGATATCTTCATTCTTCCCGATGAACCTGTGGAAGGTAAAGAAGAAAGTACAGTGTTGTGAGATGTTCTGTCATGCCGAACTTGTTTCGGCATCCCGAAATGAATTCGGGACGACGTCTAAAATATTTGTAGATCCTGAAACCCGCTTCGACCCGCCTAGACTCGGCGAGGCTGGCGCCACGAGGCGAGCAAGTTCGGGATGACACTCTGCGGACAGACAACTGAAGATATGAATACTGCTTTTCAATGGGCAAAATCTCGATGTAACTGAAAATTAGTTTTTGAATAAACTGCTTAAATTTTTATCTCTATCCTATACACCCAAAAATCTTTTCCGCCGAACTCATATTTATATCGTTCGCTGCCTTGGAGAAAGTTGAAGCGCTTTATGCCGACGTCGATGGCACGCTTGAGACTAATTGCTTTGAGGTAAAAGCCAGAGCCAGAAAAATTTTGTTCGTCAAATCCGGAATTATAAAGTAAGAGTTCGTCCGGAAATATAAACGAAAATGTCACTGTAGCGACCTGTCCTTCGACCGTAAGCAAAAGTAGTTCTGTAGATTTTGCAAATTCTTTGACTAAACCTCTGAAAAACTCTTCCATCACTGGGGTCAGGAATTTTTGCTTATCCGGATTCAGTTTCATCAACCGAAACAAATGGTTGATGTCTGACTCAGGATTCGTACTTACTTGCACTTGAAGACCGGGAAATGCAGTTTCAAACTTTTTCATTTTCCGTTTAAGTTCATGGCGGTGTTTGCGATTAAGGTGTGAGAGAAACTCATCCCAGGATAACGGCAAATCAACGATTGGCATGGTGTCTTCTTGAGCAATTTGCACTTCAGATATTCTTCGGAAGTATGTGTACGTACTTGAAGACCGGGGAATGTTATCCAGAATTAAAGTTGCAAATTTACGCGCTTTCAAATATTCCAGAATCTCCGGCCAGGCTTGTGTTTTATTTTCCTCTGATCCCACGATATCCTGATAGTCGGAAATTTCCTTGCCGCCGGATAAAAAAACTTCATGATTACGAATGACCAGAGGAGCAAAGACATTATTATTTATCTGTAAGAACAACGGTTGGAAGTTTTTGCCTTCAGTTTGCAACCATAATTTATGCCACAAAGTAGAATAGAAAGGGATATTTGATTGTTGAGTAAAGTTTATCCAGTTTGCAAAGAATTGTGATGGCGTAAATTCTGTAACCATTACCAACAATTATACACTGGTCAGTGGGATTGCTTCGTCTCCCGACAGTCATTTATATTTTAAAATGGTAGTCGGGATTCTCGCAATGACAAGCAGAATGGAGAGCAGCTAATATAAAAAGGGGAACAGGCTTTTGGTTTTGCGTTTGTATTTGGCGTAATCAGGAAAGTGTTCATGCAGTGATTGCTCTTCAACTGAAACCTGGAGAAAAATAGTTGAAGCCAGGATCAGCCAGAGCATGAGGCGGAACCAGGAAAAGTAGTCAAGTACCAGGCTGAGCGCGAACAGCAAGTACCCGGTGTACATAGGGTTACGAATGTATTGGTATGGACCGGTGGTGACGAGCCGGGCGCCTTTTCTAACTTTGGCTTTTAACGAAAATAGACTATTTTGATACAGTTCCCAGACTGCCCAGGCGATAAGGCCAATTGCGGCGAGAAGCGGAACGTAAAACACCGGATTAACTGGCAAGCCGGGACCGGAAATAATAATAAACCCGATTGTGCTTATTTGAAGTAAAACTACGAGAATCGAATCGCTTTGTAATTTAGTCATAACCAGCCTTTAAGCAAGCAACCCTAATACGAGCGCAGCTACCACAATTGAGGTCAGCTGATACCATAACACCAACTAAATTAATCGGGTATTGAGTAAACATAATTATAATTTCTGTCTACATATTTAAGTCTACACTAATACGGAGGTCTGTCAATCCCGTGTATCGCATCTCACTAAAATGGTGAGAAATTGTTACAATAGATGCATGACTGTTTCAATTGTCATTCCAAACTACAACGGTAAGGCACTGCTGGTTAAAAATCTGCCAAAAGTACTTGCAGTAGCGCCGCAAACAGAAATTATTATCGTTGACGATAGTTCAACTGATGGGAGTGTGGAGTTTCTCAAAAAAAACTTTCCAAAAATTAAGCTCATTGAAAAAGTGCAGAATCACGGGTTTGCCACTTCAGTAAATTTAGGTGTGCGGGCAGCAAAGGGAGATATTGTATTTCTCTTGAACTCTGACGCAGTTCCAGAAAAAGGGTTTCTCACTCCGATTCTTGAAAATTTTAAACACAATGAACAACTATTTGCGATCGGATGCCTGGATAAATCAATCGAAGGCGAAAGAATAATTGAACGAGGTAGAGGTATTGGTAGGTTTGAACGCGGATTTTTAGCTCACGGGCGGGGAGAGATTAATCAAAGCAATACACTCTGGGCGAGCGGCGGCAGCAGTGCGTTTCGCAAACACATCTGGGAGCAGCTGGGTGGTATGGATGAGGTATTTGACCCGTTTTACTGGGAGGATATAGACTTATCGTACCGGGCACTTAAATCAGGTTTTGAGGTAGTCTTTGAGTCGAAAAATGTAGTAACTCATAGTCATGAGGAAGGAAGTATAGCCAAAAGTTTCTCATCTACCCAAATTAAAATTATCAGCTACCGCAACCAAATTTTATTTGTCTGGAAAAATATCACCGACCGCAATTATTACCTAAACCACTTCATGTGGTTGCCGTATCATTTATTACGAAGTCTATTTACCGGTGAGGGGGTGTTTGTACGGGGACTACTTGAGGCACTACGTAAATTGCCAAAAATTATGGAAGCGCGACGAAAAGCACAAAAATTATTCACCCGGACAGACGCGCAGGTTTTATCTGTTTTTTCAAAGTAGTTACAAATAGCATTCACATGCAAAAGCGAACACTGGTAATCCTGTTAATAATACTTGCGGTAGCGGTCTTTTTACGTTTTTATCGGCTCGCCACACTGCCACCAAGTCTTGAGTGGGATGAAGTAGCCACTGGGTATGACGCCAATTCAATTCTCAAAACCGGACGCGACCAATACGGTAACTGGTTGCCGCTGACTTTCCGTTCAATTGATGATTATAAACCGCCACTGTATACGTATTTAACTACGGTTTCAATTGCAGTCTGGGGTTGGAACGATTTTGCCGTGCGATTTCCCGCAGCATTGCTTGGTGCGTTAGCCATAGTAACCACCTATGGTATGACGTATGCGCTGTTTGCCAGTCAACCGGTGGCGTTACTGACTGCGTTTTTTCTCGCCGTTTCTCCGTGGCATGTCGGATTTTCGCGACTCGCACTTGAGACTAACAGTACGATTTTTTTCATGACTGCAGGTACTTGGGCGTTTCTTCTGGGCCGCAAAAAAGGCATGTACTTGCCGATTGCTGCGTTGTTTTTTGGTTTAAATTTATTTCTCTATCATAATGCCCGCGTATTTGTACCTTTATTTGGGTTTGGTTTATTGCTTCTTTTCTGGAAGGATATCTGGCAACAAAAAAAATATGCAATAGCATCGGCGGTTATTACCTTTTTATTTCTAGTGCGGCTTATTCCAATTGTGACATCTATTGAAGGTCAGATGCGTTTTCAGGGCACGAGTATTTTCACTCCGGCATTAACTCAGGAAATGGCGGCGCGTAAAGTAAATTATGGCACGTGGTTATCTGATGATCAACTGGCTAACACGGGATCTATTGGCAAATTATTTCATAACCAGTACGTATTTTATGGCTTATTAATTTTAAAAAATTACCTTGTACACTTTGATCCAAGTTTCTGGCTATTTACGAATGATTATGTCCGCCATCATGTTTCGGAAATGGGCATTTTGTATTTTATTGATTTACCTTTATTATTACTTGGCTGGTACTTTTTGCTGCGAAACGCTAACCGGAAAATTACCTTACTGCTGATACTTTGGTTTTTGCTAGCGCCAATTCCGGCAGCGGTAACGAGGGACGTACCCCACGCACTACGGACAGAAATCATGCTGCCAGTATTTCAGATGGTAATTGCCTGGGCGTCCGTTACCTTATATTCTCGATTTAAACGACGACTGCTTCTGAGACAGGTATTTGTTGGTGTACTTATTTTGTTGTACGTCATAAATATTTCATTTTTTCTGCACCAGTATTTTGTGCATTTTGCCAAAGATACATCGCGCGGCTGGCAATATGGGAGACGTGAAGCAGCGCAATTTGCGGAAAGCATTAAAGAAAACTTCGATCAAATCATTGTTTCAACCGAACTCGAGCAACCACACGTCTTTTTTCTCTATTATTTAAAATATGACCCAGCTCGTTATTTATCTGAAGGCGGGACAGTCTCTGGAGGATGGGCAGAGCAGGGAAACCATTTTGACAAGTATTATTTCCGCCGGTTTGACTATGATCAGGAAAAAACTTCCCGGCGGCTGTTTATTGGTTTGCCGACTGATTTTCCCACCCATGCAGTTCCTGTAGAGCGCATTAAATACTTAAACGGTCAGGATGCAATTTGGATCGTGCCAGGATAATGACAAATCTCAAAAACTCTTTTGGTCTGATGTCAAGAGCAACATTAGTCTTGATAATCTTCACCACTGTTTCTTTAATACTAAGCCGAATCTGGCTACTAGGGATATTACCGCCCGGAGGAGCAGATTCATTCTGGCTTCGTCTTCCAACCGCGTGCGCGAGTATTCTATCAGTTATTCTGACGATTCTCATTATTCATAAACTGACCCATGAAAGAAAACTTGCACTCTTAACCGGTTTTTTTCTGGCAATAAATCCTTGGCATATTGAGCAAAGCCGGGTTTATTCGCCGGCAATGGTGGGATTATCCGTGCTGCTTGCGGGTTTACTGGTAACACTTTTTACTAAAAAAACCATCCTGAAATTGGCAATCAGTTTACCTACTCTTATTGGTTTTTATTTAGTCTATCCTTCTTTCCGGTTGTTTGGTAATTTTACGATTAAGTTGACGCTCTATGAATTTCTGCATAATCTATTTAAGTTAATTTCAGTAGATTATCTGTTTTTCCACGATGATTCTTATTGGGCCGGAGGATTCAGAACTTTCGGCGTGCTCTTAGTAAGCACCCTTCCATTATTTATTGCCGGCTTGTTTTATTTAGTTAAGAATTTTAATTTTGCTTATATTCGCTGGCTAATTCCTTTTATAATTATCTGGGTGATTGCGGCAAGCAACCCGATGTTTCCAGAGCAGCAGGAATATTTCTTAATTACCCCTTACCTCACTTTGATATTGGCTTATGGAAGTTTGTTTTTCTATCAACGATTTAAATCCGGAAATTTATTTATAAAAACAATCCTTACTGTCCTGATTATTTTTTTCATGTACGAACAAGTTCTTTTTTTCCACTGGTATATGATTCATTACAGTAATCGCATAAAAAATGAACGACTGTATGAAACGGAAGCATTTTAAAACCGAAAAATTAGCACTCCTTATTATAACTATTATTGCCTCTTTGCTTAGAGTCATAAAACTTGATACGTATCCACCGGCGTTGTATTCGGATGAAGTGGCGCAGGGGTATAACGCGTACTCAGTGTTAACCACGGGTCTGGATGAATACGGAACCTGGTTGCCTGTGTCTTTTCGTTCTTTTGGCGATTGGAAACCACCTTTGCCCACTTATTTTATGGTACCCACTATTGCCGTATTTGGATTAAATGAATATGGAATTCGTATAAGTTCTGCCTTGTTTGGCATTGGCTCAGTTCTACTTACTTACTTACTGACAAAATTGTTATGTAAAGATTCGGCAGTGGCACTTGTGGCAGCCGGAATTTTGACTATTTCTCCCTGGCATATAGTGCAAAGCCGAGCTGCCATGCTGGTAAGTGGTGAATTGTTTTTCCTGCTCTTGGCGCTCCTTGCTTTTTTTAAGGGTTTAACGGTTAAAAAGTGGTGGATTGTCAGCGCAGTTTCCTGGGCTCTTGTAATTTACTCGTATTATGCCGGGCGTCTTATTGTGCCATTAATTTTACTTTTTTTGTTTATCTCTTTTCGCAAACAAATCCTGGCGGCAAAGACCCGGTTGGCGGTTCCAGTTATTGCGGCGTTCGCACTTTTGTTACCGCTTGGATTTGCCTTACTAAATCAGCCTGACGTATTGTTTGGCCGAGCTAAAACAGTCAGTGTTTTTTATGATCAGGGAGTCGCGCTCACCGTATGGGATCTAATTGCCCAGGATGGAAATGAAATGCTTCCGTTAATGGCGCAGTTTTTCCATAATAAACCATATCATTATGTAATTGACATTGTGCGGAGATTTTTTCAGTATTTTGACGGCAGGTTTTTATTTCTAACCGGAGATAAACAACTGCCATTTCAAATTCCGAACATGGGCATTTTGTATCTCGTTGAAGCCCCATTACTACTAATTGGAATACGGGAACTAGTGATGAAACACAAACGGATTCGATCCTTACTCTTATTCTGGATTGCGGTTTCAGTATTGCCGGCAGCATTAACTTTTGTGACTCCGGCGAGTAATCGCACGTTTACGATGGTGGTGCCGTTTAGTATTTTGACTGCATTGGGAATAATGGCGCTAATTAATAAATTTAATAAATCATCTATCAGCTTTTTTTTAGTTACGGCACTAAGTGCTGGCTATCTTTTCAGTTTCAGCAATTTTTTTTATCAGTACACACAGGTGTTGCCAAAGCAGCACGCTGACCGGTGGCATTTTGGGTACCAAGAACTATACCGCTACTTAAAATCAGAAGAGGACCAGTACAAAGTAATTGCGATTTCAGCCAAGACTAGCGTGCCATATATATTTTTGCTATATCATTACCAGATGCCGCCGAGTGAAGCAATAGACGCTATTGATCGTAATTTCGTAACTGATGAATTCGGGTTTGAGCACGTAAACCAGGTGGGTAAATACCGCTTTCCGCGTCATTTTGCCTGGGAAAAAGATGGTGTGAAATTGCCAGCCCATTCATTATTAGTGCTTACTCCAGAAGAAATGGCTGGCAGTTCTGCCCGGGAGAAAAAACAGATTTATTATCCAAATGGAGCTATCGCATTTCGAATTTATGAAATCGAATAGGACTACATTACTATTTTTGGTAATCATCATTTTTGGCGCACTGATCCTGCGACTTGTTCAACTCGGTGCAGTCCCGCCGGGACTTAACCGCGATGAGGCAGCGTTGGGTTTCACTGCTTATTCGCTTTTAAAAACCGGCCGGGATGAATACGGAAAATTCTTACCGCTTTCCTTACAGTCTTTTGGTGACTGGAAGCTGCCGGCGTATGCGTATGTCAGTATTCCATTTGTGGCAATTTTTGGTTTGAACGAATGGGCAATTCGATTACCTTCCGTACTTGCTGGTGTGGTAACTATTGCCATAACCTTTGCGATAGCCAGTAAATTGTTTAACCGGAAGATTGGATTATTGGTTGCGCTGCTCATGGCAATTTCACCGTGGCATGTATTTTTTTCGCGCGTGGCATCTGAGGCGAACCTGGCAGTTTTCTGGGTCAGCCTGGCCTGGCTAGTTTTAGTATTAGTAAGTCAGCGCTCACCATTAGTAATTCTCTTCGGGTTATTTCTTTCGCTCTCAATTTTAACGTATCACGGAAACCATATTTTTACGCCACTCATATTTCTGGTATTTTGTTTCACCTATCGCAAAAAACTATTGGCCAAACCATGGGGGTATATCAGCCTGCTTCTTTTTGGGCTGATTGCAGGTATCACTTATTCACGAACTTTATTTTCCGCTGATCAAACAAAAATTTCCGGCCTGCTGTCAATTAATGATCCCAGCGTGGTACATAATTCAATTGAAAAAAATAGGCTGATTGCCAACAATTCGTTGATTTCCAAATTAACCGCTAATAAATATATATTTCTGGCAGAGCATTTCGGCCAAAATTATTTAAAAGCTTTTTCTCCGGAATTCCTGTTCGTCTCAGGGGGAGGAAATTTGCAGCATAATATTCCTGACTTCGGCAATCTATATCTTTTTGAGGCGCCATTTTTGCTTTTAGGGTTGTTTTCAATATTTTATTTTAAACATAAATCCCGGTGGATACTGCTGCTTTGGTTATTACTTGCACCAATTGGAGCTTCACTCACCAAAGATGCGCCGCACTCGGCTCGCCAGTTTGCAGTATTTCCAGTTTTGCCGCTGATTATTGGTTATGGCCTTTATACAACGAGCGAGTTTTTGCGTCGGCAGTATCGGCTGTTTTTCTGGAGTTTTATCGGACTGGCATTTATCATAAACTTCATTTTGTTTTACGAACGTTACTTTGTCTTGTTTCCATATAAAGCATATGCGGCCTGGGGTGATAGCTATAAAGAGATGGTATATAAATTGCAGCAACAACGGATTCACTTTAACCAGGTTTTTGTAACTCGTCCTGATTTCTCACCATATATTTATTATCTTTTTTATACAAAACCGAATCCTTTACGTGTGCAAAAAGAACTGGTTCATTATCCAGATACCAGCGAAGGATTCAGTCACGTACGATACTTTGACGGAATTACCTATGAAAAAAATAATTGGACCCGGGAACTGATGGTGCCTGGCCGTTTGTATGTTGACTGGGCGGAAAGTGTGCCGAGCGGCGCAACCCAGAGTGCAATAATTATCACCAAAACCGAACTGGCAGAGCTTAAACGAGCAAATATTGATACCAGCGGTTTGGCAATTGGGAGCGTAGTGACAAGCCGACTTGTGGATACAGTAGATGCTCCTGATGGATCATTACTGTTTTATCTGATTGCCACTTACAATGGTACGCCGAGCGCAGAATTTACACCATGAAGAGCTTCGTGATGAGAATTAGCACTAAGTATCTGTTCTGGGGAATTCTGTTTTCGGGAGTAATTCTCCGTTTCTGGCAATTGGGAACTATTCCGCAAGGTTTTTACAGCGATGAAGCGCTATATGGTTACGAGGCATATTCACTTTTAAAAACCGGCAACGATCAGTTTGGCAATCATTTACCACTTTCAATTGCCGGGTTTGGTGATTACCGGCCGGCGCTCTCTATTTATGCCACAATTCCGTTTGTTGCCTTATTTGGTTTAACTGAATTTGCGGTTCGTTTGCCATCAGCTCTTGTAAGTGCAGCTACAATTCCACTGGTTTACTTAGTAATTTACCTGCTTACGCGTAAACAGAAAATTGCTCTGGTTGGCATGATTCTATTTTCAATTTCACCCTGGTCATTATACTTTGGCAGGATGGCGCATGAAACAAATTTAATGACTTTCTTGATCTTGCTGGGCATCACATTTTTTCTTAGGTTTTATAAAAAAAGTTTTCTACTTGCTGGCATCACCGCAGTAGTACTATTTTCCAGTGCGCTGTATACATATCATACGGCACGCATTTTTGTGCCAATTGCGTTTTTGGGCTCAGCATTGATTTACTGGAAAACTGTTCGTGCCAAATGGAGAGAAATACTCATTTGCAGCGTAATTTTTGTAATTTGTGTTTTGCCGCTCATAAGTGAGTTTCAGGGAGAAGCGCTTTCGCGCGTGCGGGGAATCAGTATCTGGAATGACCCGGGGCTGCTTGCCCAAATTAATGAACAGCGCGGCGCAGCTCTTAATAACGGAATGCCCATTTTTCTGGCAAAAATTATCTTTAGTAAATTGACATTACTTCCCCTGCGCTTCACCAGTAATTTTCTTACCCACTTTTCCTCAGATTTCTTGCTTACCAGAGGTGATCCGAATGGGATTTACAACGTGCCAAATACCGGAATTTTACTCTGGATTGAACCACTGCTTGTCGTTATTGGTTTTATATATATTTGGCAACAAAAGCGTGAATTGTTCTGGTGGTTACTGATACTATTATTTGCCGCCTTAATTCCTGATTCGTTGACGCGGGTGGTGCCTTCGTCAGCGCGGATTCATGTGGCTTTACCTTTTGTGGTATTACTTGACGGAGTTGGATTATATGCATTTGTAAATTTCATATCTACACGTACCAGAAAATTAGCGCTTATTTATATAGTTAAATTTACATTTATTTTATTGGTGGCTATAAACGCGGGGTGGTTTTGGCAAAATTATTTGATTACTTTGCCGGTACAAAATGCGCGGGCCTGGCAAATTGGGGTCAAGGAAATGGTGTTACAAACTCAGGCACTGGCACCACAGTACCAAAAAATCTGGATGTCCAGGGAATGTTGGGGTTGGATCCATGTCGTGTTTCATACCCGGTTTGATCCGCGCGAATTTCAGAAAACTGCCACACATTCAGGGCGTAACGATGCCGGCTTCTGGTGGGTGAGTGATTTTGGAAAATTTCACCTTGATTGGTTTCCGGCTGGTTACCAGTTTAATGAACCAGATACACTCTATGTCGGAATTCCCCAGGAGTTTCCCGCTGACACAAAACCACTTGAAGTTATTAAACACCCTATTACTCAAGAAGAACTCTATTGGTTTGTCTCAGGCTCATCTAAAATTGGGAGATCATGATCGTCTGGTAGGTTCATACTCTTTAATTCTGGAAGTTCGTTGCCCATAAGCCCCTCCAGGTCTCCCCGCAAGCCAGATGTATTATCCATCAGTCTTTGGATTTGTTTCTCCCTGCGTGCCCACATGCGAATATTCGCCGTTTTTTCTTTATCAAGATCAATTTTCATCGATTGGAAAAGTTCAAAAGTGAAGTGCATCCGGTGGTTAAATTCGGTGCTAGTAAGATAGTTCCATAGCTCCTCTTTTTTTTCATTTTTGCCCTGTAACATAATTTTTCTGCGGTAGATTTCGATAATTGAAGTTCTCAATATTTTAGCTAGACTAACTACAGATTCAAAATTACAAATATATACGCCATCCCGTAGATCAAAATTACTAATTTCAGCAGGTAAAACCACAGAAACAATTACTGCCAATTCTGCTTTGGCTGCCCGCTGGTCATCTTTTAATTTCGAAATCCAACCTTCACTCCAGGCTTTGGTGCGTTTTGATTCCCAGATAATGGTGCCGCAAAGTCTACCGTTTCGGTCATGTATTTTTTGCAAATTGTCTGCTCCGGTAACCCCTTTTGCTACCGGGGTAATTTCGTCAAATGGAAACTCATGACGCAATAGTTCTTCAAGTTTGAGTTCCAAGATTTCACCCTGTAGCTGTTGTGATCCCTGCTGCGCCTTTCTTTGGGCATCTTCAAGTGATTTCCGCAAATCATTAATCACTTTATCTTTCTCCGCGTCTTTAAGCTGGTGTTCCTCGGAGATGATTTTGATCACGTCTTGTTTAATCTTGACGCGCTCGGCGTCAAGCTGCCGCATTTTTTCGACTTCAAACGCCCTTTTTTCATCCTCAAGTTTATTTTTGGCTTTACGGATTTCAACTTCTGCTTGCCGTGCTTGTTCCAGTAGTTTACTTTTTTCCTCCAATTCTTCTTTCAGGAGCTTAGTTTCGATTTGCGACTGCGCTTTTAATTTTTCCGCGGCTTTTTCCTGGGCAATTTTCCACATTTCCACCTTTTCTTTTTGTTGTCTGACTTCCATTTGTTGCAACTTTGACTCAAAGTCGAGTTTAAGTTTACTTTCAAGCTGGTGGGTAAGCGCCTCGTCAAGTGAAACCGGCTGTTGGCAATGCGGACAGGTGATGGTCACTTTTTGCTCTGACATGGAGCGATTGTAGCATAAATATGCAGATGGACTAAAACAAATGTTACAATTATTGGGTGAGAAAAAAGATTCCGTGGATGATCTTGATCGTCGGATTGGCACTTATTCTTCGAGTCTATAATTTAGGCTCCAATCCACCAAGCGTTTATGGCGATGAGCAGTCGTTTGCCTGGAATGCCTGGAACATCCTTAAAACCGGAACTGATGAATACGGTACACCCTGGCCGCTGCAGTTTCGCGCTTTTGATGATTACAAAGCGCCAATTCCAGTTTATTTGTTAGTGCCGTTTTTGAGCTTTGGTGGGTTGCAGACGTTTGTCGTGCGATTGCCAGTCGCGTTATTTGGAACTGCTACAGTTTACCTGCTGTATTTGTTAGTGAAGCAGTTTGATTTAAATAAGCAAAGGAGTGAAAAAATAGCGCTCGTGAGCGCGCTTTTGTTGGCGATTTCTCCGTGGCATCTCCATTTGTCTCGCGGGTATTTTGAGTCTACGATTGCCCTATTTTTCTTCGTTTCAGCCATTTATTTTTTTGTCAAAGCCCGAGAAAAAAATAACTATTTATCATATAGTTCGCTATTTTTTGTTCTCACCTTGTACACGTATTTCACGCCCCGTATTGTCATTCTGCTATTTATTCCATTTCTCTTGTGGTGGGGAAAAGATTGGGTATTCAAAGCCAAGCAACAACTTGTCTATGCGGCGGTGATTTTATTTGTTTTGACACTGCCACTGGTTAAAATTTCCCTGTTTGATAAAGGTTTGTCCCGCATTGATAAATTGACTGATTCGCGCAGTGAGCAAATAGTCAGAGAAGTTGAGCGCGACCGAAATGGTGCAAACAGTCCGCTTTTTATTAAAACAATACTCCACAACCGGCCGTTCTACTGGGTCCGGATACTGGTTAACGATTACATCGAACAATTTTCAGTCAACTTTTTATTTTTGTATGGGGATAGCAGTTTACGCTACGGAATCGGTAATTTCGGGATGTTATATCTCGTTACCTGGCCATTTTTTTTAATCGGGTTTCCAGTGTTATTTATTAGACAGCGAAAAATATTCTGGCTGCTGATCGGCTGGATGGCAATAGTTCCCTTACCTGCGGCTGTGGTGGGCCGGCCATTTGCGGTGCGATCGCTCGCTTTGGTGCCTGCGCTCGTTATCTTTAGTGCAGCGGGAATAGTCTATATGACGAATATGCCTCGTAAGACCATTACTAAAAGAATAATTGCCGCAGTCCTCGGCTTGGGTATAGTTTGTAGCTTGGGTTACTACCTTTTCCGGTATCATCTGGAGTACCCAAGTTACGCTGCCACCTGGTGGGGTTGGGAAAATAAAGCTGCCCTTGACCTGGCATTTAAAAGTGAGAAAAACTACGATCAAGTTTTCCTATCCAATTTTTATTCTGGTATGGATTTAGCGTTTGCCTATTATACTGCAGATGATCCGATTAAATTTCGCACTGCAAAAGCGAATCAGATTACTCTCGCCGACAACCGGCAACAAATTCAGCTCGGTAAATTTTATATTGGTTCGCTCGATATTGACGATGAACGACTGCGCGCCGGGATACTTCCACCGCGGACACTCTATATTGGCAGGCCGGAAGAAGCGGACAGCACGGAAATTATCAGCGCGCCTGATGACGGCAGGATATTATTTAAAATTTATCGAACTCAATAGTTTTATATGATTAAAACATTAGGAAATAAATTCTCACTGTTGCTTCTGTTTATTTTATTGATAGCTGGGTTTATCAGGTTGTATAAACTTGACCAAAATCCGCCAGCGCTTTACTGGGATGAAGTATCGTTAGGGTATAACGCGTATGCTGTGATGACCACCGGTCATGATGAACATGGCGAATTGTTTCCACTCGCTCGTTTTATCGCATTCGGTGATTATAAACCGCCGGGATATATTTATGCGCTTATTCCCGGATTTTTGTTATTAGGTGCTAATGATTTAACTGTCCGGTTGCCATCTGCGGTTTCCGGAATTCTGATGGTATTTTTAACATACGTATTAGTTGAACAATTAACGAAGCGAAAGTTGCCGGCTCTTATGGCCGCTTTGGTTCTGGCCATTTCGCCCTGGAGCTTGCAACTTTCTCGTGCTGCCTTTGAAGCGCATTTGGCAGCGCTCCTCCATCTGGCGGCAATTCTATGTTTTATCAATATTCATAAACGAAAGTGGTTTTTGCTAATTTCAGTTGTGTTATTTACGTTGTCGTTTTACACGTTTAACGCCAATCGGATTCTCGCTCCGCTTTTCGTAATTTTACTGAGCGTCATTTACGCAAAACAGCTGTTGCAGATGAAACGCTGGGTACTAGTTTCAATAATCATAGGATTACTAATGCTGATTCCGAGCATTACTTATTTACAATCGCGGGAATCCCGCCTCCGTTTTCAGGAAGTTTCAATTTTTACAAGCCTAAATATTATCAAAAAATCAAATGAACGAATTGCCAGAGCCGGAAATACGCTCTGGGCCAAAATTATCCACAACCGGCGCGTCTATTTTACCCGCGAATTTTTAATCCATTATGTTGACCACTTCCGGGGTGATTATTTGTTTGTAAGCGGAGATCGTAACCCGCGTTTATCAATCCAGGACGTTGGAGAGCTATATATTTACGAAGCGCCATTCCTCGTGTTGGGTTTACTGTATTTTCTGTATCGCCGGGATAAGGTGAGTGCGTTATTATTCGGCTGGTTACTGTTGGCGCCAATTCCGGCAGCCACGGCGCGGGAAACGCCACACATGTTGCGGACCGCTTCGATGTTACCAGTACCGCAAATATTCGTGGCAATGGGGATTACGATTTTTATAAACTGGCTAAGTAAAAAACGTCGAAAAGTGAAACTAACCGGAATTGGGTTGCTGCTGGGAATTGCCGCTTTTTCATTTATTTATTATATGCATAATTATTGGATACATTATCCCGCAACCTATGGTGGTGAGTGGCAATATGGATATAAACAAATGGTAGAGGAAGTAGGCAAGTTGGAAAAAAACTTTGAAGCAGTTCAGGTAACCTTAAATTTAGGCAGACCGTATATTTATTTCCTTTGGTATAACCGGATTGATCCGCTGACATATGTTGAGTCGCGTCAGGCAGAGCGGGATTGGTACGGACTTTGGAATGTATATGGGTTTGGGAAGTATGAATTCGGAGACGAATTACCAACTGCCAGGCAACAGACCTTAAAAGTAACTAGTGCAGGTAAACTTGGCGAGGGAGCTCAAAAACTGAGTGAAATTAAAGGTTTGGATACGAGTACAGTATTTGAGATTGGACAACCATGAAGGAAAATCAAAAATCCCTGCCTCGCCGGCAGGCGGGAAAAATCAAAAATCAAAATTTATTATTAGTGAGCATACTGTTTCTGGCTGCTATTTTGCGCTTATATCAGCTAGGAAATAATCCACCCGCGCTTGATTGGGATGAAGCCTCGCTGGGTTACAATGCGTACTCAATTCTCAAAACCGGCAAAGACGAGTTTGGCAGAAGCTGGCCAATCTCAATTCGTTCTTTTGAAGATTACAAGCCGGCGATGTATACGTATCTCACGATTCCTACAATTTATATCTTTGGCCTCAATGAATTTGCGGTTCGTTTACCATCAGCATTTCTTGGAACACTCACCGTTTTCGCAGCGTACTTGTTGGTTGGCGAGTTATTAAAAAAAAGTCGCTGGGAAAAACAATGTGAGATACTGGCACTGCTTACGAGCGCGCTACTCGCTATTTCTCCGTGGCACTTGCAGTTTAGCCGAGTTGCCTTTGAATCAAATGTTTCCCTCTTTTTTGTGATCTTTGGTATGTGGGCGTATTTAAAAGGATTAAAAACAGGCGGCTGGTTAAGTATCGCCGCACTTCTGCTGGGGTTATCTTTTTACAGTTACCATAGTCCACGGCTCGTTGTTCCACTCATTTTACTCGGGTGGAGCTGGCTGTATCGCCGGCAATTATTGGTCCAAAAACGTTGGGTTGCAGTGAGTGCAATTATAGGATTTTTTATCATTGTGCCATTTTTACTTGAAACATTTGGTGCGGGTGGTGCGCGCTTATCATCAGTTACGGTGCTTAAGCCCGAAGGGAGGGTTGAGACCGAAATTGAACGGATTGAATATGACCGGGCGCACGGTGATTTATTTGGCGCTTTGCTGCACAATCGCCGCGTTGTCTATGCTAAGGCAGTTATTAAAGGTTATCTTGACCATTTTAATCTGGACTTTTTATTTTTGCAGGGTGACGCGCCTGGTCGGCACCATGCGCAGGATGTGGGGATGCTCTACATCTGGGAGGCGCCGTTTATCCTCTTAGGCCTGTTATTTGCTTTGAAAACCCGTGAATTGCAGCCGCTGCTTTGGTGGTTTCTGGTGGCTCCGGCAGCATCAGCAATTACTACCGGTACTCCACATGCAGTCCGGGCTTTACTCTATTTACCGACATATCAGCTGTTTACCGCGATCGGAATTAGCCAAATTGTTTCACTTGCCAGGAAACATTTATCGCAACAACTGTTTCGAGGATTGGTACTCGTTCTGGGTTTTATAATTCTGGGAAATTTTTTCTATTATCTGGAAATGTATTATGTACACACACCAGTTGAGGTTTCGCAAGATTGGCAATACGGATATAAACAGGCAGTTCCAATCATTAAACAGTATGAATCCCAGGTAAGCCGGGTAGTGATGACCTACGCCTACGATCAACCACACGTGTTTTTACTGTTCTATCTGCCGGTTGATCCAGCCTGGTATCAAAGGCAATGGAGCGGTGGAGAAGTGCTACGGGAACAACGCGGATTTGCGAAATATGAGTTTCGGCGCATCAAATGGGCGGAAGATCAGTATAAGACTGATACACTATTTATTGGGACTCCGGAGGAGATTCCCGATACAGCGGGAGAAGTCGCGCACGTGTCTTTTCTGGACGGCTCAATTGCGCTTAGGATAGTAAAGCGATAAAATACCTGATATGCGTATCCTCGTCACCGGTGGAGCCGGCTTTATTGGTTCACATATTGTTGANNCGCAGCCCAAATGGAAGTGCGCAGATCAGTCAGTGACCCCAAATTTGATGCGCAGGTGAACATTTTAGGCCTGCTTAACCTCATGGAAACGGGCAAAAATTACGGCTTGAAAAAAATAATTTTCGCTTCGTCTGGAGGTGCGATTTATGGCGATGCAGATATTCTGCCTACTCCCGAGAATTACCCGGTTCGGCCAGCTTCTCCCTATGGTATTTCCAAATTTACGTGTGAACTATATCTCGATTT
>DQGR01000036.1 GCA_003524845.1 Patescibacteria group bacterium | reverse complement strand
GCGCTTGGCTCAACGGGTTTAGTAATCTCTAGCTCTTCTTTGACTTTTTCCTGTTCTTCTGGTTTTAATGGTTTGATTTCCTCCTCAATGACTTCCCTTTCTTCTGGTGTAGTTATTTGGGCAAGCGTAGTAATGTTTAATGTCAACGTCGTTTCGCTTGATGATTTATCTGCCTTATCTTTTCCGGTTAAAGTAATTTTATATGTTCCCAATTCCAAATTTTCTTTGGATGTATATTCAAAGGGTAGATATTTATCACATTTCTGTTTTGAATTATCTGTAACTTCTTTGTTATCGCAGGTGTACCAGGGCTTATCCATGTTAATGGTGTAAAGGGTTATCAATTTGTAGCCTATGCCTTCTTTTTTCTCGACTTTTATATCAACTTGTTTTGGACCAGAGGCGATTTTTGGGCCGTTCTCGTCTTGAGTCTGGGATGAGTCACCACCGGAAAGGGAATCCGTTATTTTTCCAAAAACGGTTGGTGTTTTATCGGTTGTGGAAAAATTAGTTGACGAAAAGGGAATATCGTTAATCTGTGTCAATTCTACTTTCGGACTGTTTCTATCAATAAATAAAGTTCGAGATGTTGATGTCTCGTTTCCGGCATTGTCAACTGCTTTGACTTTCCAGGAAACCCTTCCTTCCCTTAGCTTTCCGTCATTTTCGCTTGACCCCCAATCACTATGAGATTTGGTGTAAACAGAGATGTAATTATTAGCACTGTCCGAATCCGAGAAATTTTCGTAGTGGGCAACGTATTTATTAGTTTCATAATCCGTAGTTCTGGAAGTTGGAATATCGTCAAGGGAAAAATCACCGGAATCGCCGTTATCAATCTCAACAGAATATTTTGATAATCCAGCAGTGGCGTCACTGGTTGCCTTCCACTTAAAACTTGGCCGCTCGGAATTGGTGTAGGAATTATCACCCGGAGAATCTAAATCAAAAGAGGCCGGAGCTGTAGCATCAACAGTAAAACTATCCGAAGCATTACTGGAATTATTGGAAGCATTATCTACTGCTCGAACATAAATCGTGTGGCTCCCATCAGAAAGAGCCGTCGTTGTGCAGCTAAAAGTCTCCGTTGTTGAATTAAACGAGCCGTCACTGGCCGTACAACTTGACCAAGTGCCGGAGGTACTATCAACTTGGAACTGGACATTAGAAATTGCCCCTCCGGTATCTGTGGTCGAGCCGGAAATAGTTGGTGTTGTATCTGTTCCTGGGTCAGGAGAGATGGCGGTCAAAGAAACAGTTGGTAATCCGATATCGACAGTAAAAGTATCAGTGCCATAATTAGCAAGAGCAGTCGTGTTGCTTGCCGAGTCAGTAGCCCGAATGTAAATTGTATGCGAGCCGTCAGCAAGTGTGCCGGTGGTGCAGTTAAACGCCTCCGTTGTTTCGTCAATTGCTCCATCATCTGCGCTACAGGTTGTCCAACTGCCGGAAGTGGAATCAACTTGATACTGGATTGCAGTTAAAGCGGTGGTTGCGTCAGTGGCAGTGCCAGCAATAGATGGAGTATTGTCATTATTTGGGTCAGGAGTTAAGGCGGTCACAGAAATTGTTGGTGCGGTTACATCAATGGTAAATGTATCGGTTGAAGCGTTGACATCGCTGGTTGTATTCCCGTTGGAATCGGTAGCGCGAACATACATGGTATGGCTTCCGTCAGACAATGCGGAAGGAGTACAGATAAAAGTTTCAGTGGCTTCCTCAAAACTCCCGTCATCGGCACTACAAGCAGTCCACGAGCCGGATGTTGCATCCATTTGAAATTGGACATTACTTACGGTTCCTGCCGCATCAGTTGCCGTTCCGGTAAGTGACGGAGTATTGTCACTATTTGGATCAGGTGAAAGAGCGGTTAAAGAAATTGATGGCGCATCCGCGTCATACGTTGAAAACGCAATCGAAACATCCTGAAAAGTGGGAGTAGAAACCGAATCGGTATTTGCAAGTGAGAGTTGATATTGGATATACCGATGAGAATCGGTAACGCAGTTGTTTGAAGAAATATCGGAAGCAGAGGTAATGGCATCACAAGAAGAAAAAGCCGTGGCTCCGGTCATGGAAGAAGAATTACTCGTTCTGGCTTTAACAGAAACAGAAGTGTTGGCAGGAGTGGTGGCATTGTAGGTCAGCGTTCCCCATGCCGCCCCAGCAGCAAATTCTGTGTCAAAAATTGATGAGGTTAAAGTCCCAGGTGTTGAAGAATAAATTTGTTCCTCACTCCCCACATCATAAAATGTAGCAGGAGAGGATTGGTTGTTGTATTCGGTTGAAATCCATTCAGCTGAACGGGCGGTGGAGGAGATGCGCACGTCGTCAATTATGCCGTTAAAATACTCACCGACAGTACTACTGCCGCCTATTTTCAAACCACTTGGTGAAACACCGATAGTTTTACTATAATCACCCGTTGCAACCAAACTGCCATTGATATAGAGTTTTACCTCATCTGTCCCGCCAGCATCTTTGTTGTAGGTTGCCAAAAGATGGTACCAACCAGCGGACGAAATGGCGTTATCCAGATCTGGCTGAGTATAAGTACCATCACCGTTTGTAATTGTGACAAATATTTTATTGGTTCCTAGCCCCGGCCTATCTTCAAAAGCCATCAAATAACCGCCTGTTGGAGTTACAACTCGGGTTGTCGTGATCAAATGCACGATTGCGCCGTTATTGCCTGCGGCTGTTGGATTGATGTAGAACCATCCCCCAAAACTAATTATATCAGTAGGGTTTATACTGCTATCTGTTCCCATATCCACATAATCATTACTCCCATCAAAATCCAAAGCATTTCCTACTTGCCCTCCCACGCTGTCCTCCGAGAGCATCGTGCCAGCTGATGTACCGTCATTGTCGTTAGAGGTGGAATCCAACATCTGCGGAGCTGAACCAGAAGGGTCTTCTTTCAAATGTTGAACAAGTTTGTAATTTGAATCCCAGACATTTTCAGCACCGTAAGTGGCATCTATTGCCGGTTCAGTTGCACTTGCATTTCCATAGTAGATATAAAAATCGGTATTGGTATCACCATCAACAGTACCTTTGAAATGCAGCTCTCCCGTATCTGTTGCGGCGGTGTAGGAAAGAACTTCTCTTGGTACTTCTGTCGTACCGTCTGATGTTGTAACTCTGATATCTCTTGCATCTGTCTGGTTTACGTTGGTATGAAATCCTGCGGGAAGATTTGCTAAATTCACATAGATGGGATAGTCGGTAAGATCAGCATCAACTTTGGTGGCTAATACTGTTACTTTGACTCTGTAAGCCCACGAGGTGTTATACCAACTACTAGCAAGAGTGGCTTGTCCGGCTGTGGAGGTAGTGACACTTGAGGAAGAATCGAACTTGGTATTGTCTGACCAGCTTGTTTGTCCGCTTCCNNTCTCTCTCTCTCGTTGGCGCCACAAATTTTTGTAGCATTTTCTTTAGGCATATCATATTTTGATTTCGAAAATCTAGATTTGTTTTACTATATTATTTATATCAAATACTGCGCTAAAAAACAAATGCAAGCACCTATTGTTTTTGGTTTTAAGATCTTGTATATTAAAAAATGAAACCAATTTTGACGGATTGCTTTTTTACCCCGCTCTTTTTCTTTGTGATACTATAAAAGTATGTACTATGTTTATGTGCTAAAAAGCCAAAAGCATGGTCGTTTGTATGTTGGCTCCAGTGGTGATCTTACCCAACGCTTCAAGGAGCATAATCGTGGTAAAAACATTTCCACAAAGTCCGGTATCCCCTGGAGCCTTATTTACTACGAAGCCTATTTAGCCGAAGATGACAGTAAAGCCAGAGAAAAGCAGTTAAAAAATTACGGGAGTGCTTTTGGCTTTTTAAAGAAACGACTGAAAAACAGTTTAACCCAAAAAGAGCGGGGTTAAGTTATAGGACATCGAAAAAGTTCTTTAAAATTTTTTGCGTTTTTCTTTAGAATTCGAGCAGACAGTTTTCGGAGGCGCGGCGGGTGGGGGCGCCGCGCAGAACGCGAATAGCGACGAAGCGAAGCCGCGAAGCGAAGNNCCGCGAAGCGAAGCCGCGAAGCGGCGAGCGAGGAGCTGACGCAATGCGTTAACAATTTTTAAAAAAGGTTCGAATTTTTTCGTAAACGTTCACCATTTTGGAAATGGCAAGAGAATTGGGTGCAGCGCTGGCTGCGCCCCCCTCCGCAGCCAGCGCTGCAAAGGAATATTTTAAGTCCGGCCGGAGTTGCCGATTAGAATGAAAGAACAGAAAGAAAAAACGCAAAAATTAGCAAGGAAGAATTTTAAAGAACTTTTTAATAAAGTACAATAGTACAAGAGCAAAGTATGAATAAATATATAGCCTACTGCCGAAAATCAACCGATGAAAAAGATAAACAAGTTTTGTCTATTGAAGCGCAAATTGCTGAATTAAAAGAATTTGCCAAGCGTGATCACTTAGAAATCACGGAATTTATCACCGAAGCCAAAACCGCCAAAATGCCAGGGAGAGAGCAATTTGCGATAGTGTTAAAGAAAATTGAAAAAGGTGAAGCACAAGGCATTATCAGTTGGCACCCCGACCGTTTAGCCAGAAATTCCATTGATGGTGGGAAAGTTATTTATTTATTGGATACCGGAAAACTTTTGGATTTGAAATTTCCGTCTTTTTGGTTTGAAAATACACCACAAGGGAAATTTATGTTATCCATTGCCTTCGGCCAATCAAAGTATTATGTGGATAATTTATCGGAAAATGTAAAACGAGGCAATCGTCAAAAACTACGTCGTGGCGAATGGCCGAGTAAAGCGCCTTATGGCTATATTAATAATCCCAAAACCAGAGCCGTTGACGTTGACCCCGAACTTTCTAAAGTTGTTAAAAAAGCTTTTCAGCTTTTTGCCGAAGGCAATAAATCATTTACGGAAATTTCAAATTTTATGTTCAAGTTTGGAATGAAGCGGGAAAGTTGTGGGAAACCNNGAATATTACGAAGGCTCCCACAAATGCTTCATCTCCAAACAATTATTTAAAGAAGCCCAAAAGCAAGTGGAAAAAATCTTGCGACCACGCCAACATGGCCATGATTTTGCTTTTTCCGGTTTAGCCACTTGTGGAGAGTGCGGCGCCGCAATCACGGCAGAACAACATATTAAAAAGTATAAAAACGGCACCTCCCAAACCTTTATTTATTATCGTTGTACTAAAAAATTAAAGCCTTGTAGTCAAAAATATGCACCCGAATCTGATATAGAGAAGCAATTAAAAAAAGTTGTAGGTGATTGCGGCTTGCACCAGGACTGGGAACCATATTTTGAAAAAT
>DQGR01000075.1 GCA_003524845.1 Patescibacteria group bacterium | reverse complement strand
ACACTAAAAGCTTACACTGCCGTAGTTTTATCCTTTTATTCCTATCCATCAAACTTTTCGGATTCAAACATAAGCGATTACCTGTTTGGTTGCTATATATAATTTTACTCGTAACGATGATTTTTAATATTTACTACCACACTGATTGTGGAAGCGGATGTTCTTCAAGTGGAACCTTTTTTAGATTTAGCTTATTTCCATCACAACCCTTTTACCCTTTAAATGAATTAATGAATCCGCTTCTCAAATCTTTAAACTCTACGGTTGAGCAATGGTTTAATAACCTTCAGGATATTATTTCCCGAACTTTACGCTAATATTCTAATTGCTTGTACTTTATTAACTCCGGACGAAAGTGGTGCCTAGTTGACTATTTTGGAACCTATTTTAAAACTCATTCCGTCAATTTTACATAAAGAGATGAGTCACCAACTAAGGTAAGCGTTTTATTGTCTAATCTTTTTGCTCTTACCTTAACCTTTTTCCCTATATCATCGCTCCATATATCTGATTCACCTAGAGCTGACACTTGCACATCACCCGGATTGGTAATGATTATATATCCGTTAACAGTTGCTTCGCAGGACGCATCAACTTTGCAATTATCATTAAACTTGGTTAGTTTTCCCTCAAATTCAATTACTTCCTCACTGATATTAGTCGTTTGAGTGGGTATTGATACTGGAGAGGATGAACTTTTTCGGGAAATATAATAAATGCCAAAGAATGTTATTAGCAGTAAAAAAATAACTACAATAAAAGTTTTTGTCATAAATTTTTTCATTGTAAGGCGGAGGGTACAGGATTCGAACCTGTGCCTCCCTTGCGGGAGAATGGTTTTCGAGACCATCGCTTTGGACCGCTCAGCCAACCCTCCTTTGCTCATGCTGCGGAGGGCATGCCCTCCTGCTTACCACTTACTACTTATTACCTACTACTTATGGGCGCTCCCGGGCAGAATCGAACTGCCATCACAGCCTTCGCAGGGCCGTATTCTATCCGTTAAACTACGAGAGCATAGTGGTATTTTACTATGAAGGTGTGGGAAAGGCTAGGAAGTGGTGCGTTCCAAGGGGATTTTGGTCGTGATCCAGTCGCCGGCTTTATCGAGGAAGGTGCGCTCCGGCTTTTCTTTGTAGGGAAGTTTTTCTACCAGGAGTTTTTTAACGGTTTGCGGATCAGTGGAACCTAACAAGAGCTGCAACAACGCCGGAAAACCCAGATACGTGCGGATGACGACCATTTTTGACCCGTATTTTTCATCAAACCAGAATTCTACGAGCTCATTCCACTTATGAAAATGCTCGTCGGTCTGCACCCCAAGCGAGGTAATTTTGTTTTTAATGTGCTCCGGCGGCACGGAAAACAGGGCGTAAACGACAAACAAAATTGAAAGAATCACAAAAATGAGCATAAATTCGCGCACAAAAAATAAAATCACCACGATTAAAAAAACCACCGCCAAAGCGGTGCGATAAAATTCCTGCGATTGCCGTTTGAAGGGCCGTGACGGCGCCACCCATTCAAGGAGTACACTATCCTCATGCACTACTTCTTCTTTGGCTGATTTCGGCGCAGCATTTACTTCCATACTTTGTTTATACTATACCCTATTATGAGTTACAAGTATAACGCACGCCTGTCTGTAATATGAAGCGCTTGACATTTTTTTTGCGACCTTTTAATTACCCACGTTTGGAAATAATTTTTGTCGTAGTGTTTATCACTGTCTATTCACTCGCTGCGATTTCCGTTTCCCTCAACCGGTATTGGCAGTATGATGCGTTCTGGTATGACTTGGGAATTTTTGATACCACTGTCTGGAAGTGGTCCCGTTTTGAGCTCCCGGTAATTGCGCATCTCGCTCCACCGCTTGGTAAACTGGTCTGGGCAGATCATTTTAACCCGACAATTATATTTTTGTCCCCGGTGTATTGGTTGACAAGCCGCACTGAAATCATTCTGGTAACTCAAGTAGTTGCGGTAGCAATTAGCACCCTCATTGCCTATCTGACTGCGCGCAGAGTTGTTTCCAACAGTCTGGTAAGAGTTACGCTCATTGCGAGTTTCTTAGGTTTTGTGGGGCTGCAGAATGCGCTCTATACTGATGTGCACAATATTGTGTTTGCCCTGCCTCTAGTAATGGCAGTAATCTGGGCTTTGGTTTCAAAAAAATGGCGCTGGTACTGGCTGTTTTTACTATTAACGCTGGGAATTCAGGAAAATATGGCCGGAGTTGCGGTGGGAATTGGCATGTTTCTGATACTGAGAAAGGAAAGACAACTTAAAGTTGGCATTGCCACCATTTTCCTCGGGCTGGTGTATGGACTACTGGTTATAAAACTCATCATTCCGGCAATTTCTGGATTCCCCTACAAGTACCAACCTGATCTGCCCGTTGTTTGGCATGAATGGCTAACGCGCTTTATACTACCGGTTGATTTAAAACTGCGCACTATTGCGCTTACTTATGCGACATTTGGGTTATTGCCTGTGTTTGCATTTTCAACTCTACCACTGGTCATTGCCCATTTTTTAGAACGCTTTGTCCTAAATTCAGCTGCCACACGCTGGGATCTAGGATTCCACTACAATGTCTTGCTTTCTCCAATCATGTTTTTGGGAACACTTGAAGTAATTACCCAGCTGCAAATTCATAAAAAATGGCGCAGATTATTGCCAATATGGGGAATCGCCACAATTGCGCTCGTCCTCTTTTTGCACCGCTTTTATTTGCACGGGCCACTTATGCTGGCGACCCACCCGGTATTTTATGAACAAACTGCACGAAACAAACGCATGCTTGACGGGTTTGTCTCCCAAATTCCCCGCTCCGGCCTACTCATGACCATGAATAATCTGGCTGCGCATTTTACCCATCAGGAAGTCATCCTCTTGCATCGCAACTATAAAAATATTCAACCTGATGTTGTGGCGCTTGACCTCAGACCTGGTCAAAATGCCAATAACTTTTATCCGTTATCCTTTGATGAAACGAAGAATCTGGTAGCTTCCCTGTCAGCAGATGTAAATTACGAAAAAAGGGGAATTACCGACAGTCAGTTTATTTATACGAGGAAGTAGAAGATGAAATTACAAGATGTCTGATGAGTTTAACGGCTCATTAGGTTCTGATTTTTTGTTTTATTTTTCTAAAATCAGTATAATTAAACTAATTTATGGGTAAATCAATAGTATTTAAAATCTTAATTATAGTTACAATTTTAACCTTTTTAGGATTAAGCAGTTATCAAATCATTAAAATAGACGGCGGGAAATACCCTTATTGTTTTTATCTACCACCTTATGGAACTGCCAAATTTGATTGGAGTACATATCAATATAGTAAATTTAGAGATGAATGTCTTGTTAGAGTTGGTGCAATTTTTAGTGACCCGTCGGTGTGTACTCTTACAAAAGGATTAAGCTATTACGACTGCTTTGGTAGATTAGGAAAAATTTCAAAAGATCCTAATATATGCAACAAGTTTCAAACAGATCAGTTTATGCGTCAAAGTTGTTTTAACCAGATGGTTTTATACAATTACAATCTAACAGGAGATCCTTGTGAAGCATTATCAAATCCTGAAAAAGGAACGTGCTATCGGTCATTAGCCAATAGTAAAAAGGATGAAAATTATTGTCTAAAAATTGACATGGATTCTTACGGCGGAAATCCTAAGTTCAACTGTTTAGTTGATTTGGCGATAATAAAAAATAACGATAAATTGTGTGACCTATTGGATAGCTCTATGCCGGAGAATATGAACTCAACAACATGTAAAAGGGCAGCGGCGAATGTTAACAGGCAAANNAGGGTTTAGCAAACCCTCGCAATTGACCGGGCTATGCGACGCCTCCAGTTTCCGCAATTATACTTCAAGCGAGGTGAATTGACTAGCGCGCTAGGGTCATGCCCCAAACCCATTGTGCACCATTCCGTTTAAACACTTTACAAGCTTCGGACATCGTAGCTCCGGTAGTCCAGACATCGTCAAATAAAATCAGTTTGCGGGGAATTTGTGAGGACTTAATAATTGAAAATATACCTCGGGCATTCTCTATCCGAGCTTGCCGCTCACTGATATCTGCTTGTGGCATGCGTTTATGCGTACGGATTAATAAATTAGAGGCCAAAGGAATCTCCAGTCTGTTCGCCACAAACTTACCTAATTTTTCTGCCTGGTTAAATCCGCGCCATTTCAAACGCTCACGGTGCAACGGAATGGGAAATAGCTGTCTGTCTGTGCTGTGGAGTTGTAAATTAGTAAAAACAGCTTCGGGAATAGCGGTAACTAATGCCTCGGCTGCGTCGGAAACAAACCGGTATTTGAGGCTTTTAATTGCCTTTTTCAAAACCCGTTCGTATTTAAACACCGTAGTCAAACCGTCGAGGCCGTGCGGTCTACGGCACCCGGGATGTGTGGCGCCCGAAATTGCCGGCCGACTGCAGATCGGACATAGGTAATCCCGAACGGTGAGCGTCTTTTGGCAACTATTACAAAGATACTTCCCTACCCGCTTACACCCAAAACACCGGGCCGGAAAAAGTAGGTCTAAGAGCGCGTTTCCCATAAGATTGAGTATAGCGCCAATTTGCTCCAAACTGGTATAATAGAAACACGGGGATGCATTAGATCGCCGGACTAGTACCTTAAAAACTGCAAGCCGACTTTGACCTACAGTCGTAAAACAGAGGTTAAAAACATAAATGCTAATAAACAAGCATTAATCGCTGCTCTGAAAAGAGAGAAAGAAGCAATTCTGGCTCAACTTTTTGGAGCGCGACCAACTTACGCACTCAATTATTTGAACGCGTAATTGGCATCCAGTAACTCTTTTCTTGGCGGGATTTATTGGGTGTAAACACAGTCAGGATGCAAATAGTTGAGTTTGACGTTCTTAACTATTGAAGCCTAATACGTCTCGTCATATCTTTCCGGTCAGTTGGATCAGGGTATGATTAAACCAATAAGCTGACTACGCTTGTAGATGTTTTTAGAGTTCTATTTCGCACGAGGGCTCACTACCCTCCATCTCCACAAAGATGTTAGATAATTATTTTATCTTTCCTTTCCATGCCCGTTCCAGTTCCCGTTTCTGGGCGCGTTTTTTGAGCAGTTCCCGTTTCTCATACTGTTTTTTACCTTTTCCCAGTCCTACCTCCACTTTTATCAGTCCGTGCCGGGTATAGAGCGAAAGCGGCAATAAGGAGAGTATTGATCCGTCAAGTTTACTTTTTATAGAAATCAGCTCCCGTTTATTAAGCAGCAGTTTCCGGGTGCGCTGTGGGTCGTAGTTGACAATTCGCGCATACTCATACGGCTGAATACTCGCGTTGACAAGATATGCCTCACGGTTAATCAACCGCACAAACGCACCCTTGAGGGATACCCGGCCGGTTTTAATACTTTTCACTTCCGGACCGGTAAGTTTCACTCCGGCTTCATAACGTTCGGTAATCGTATAGTCATGGAATGCGGATCGGTTGGAAATTTTCATAGAGTAAAGACAAAAGGGATAAAGGGTAAAGAAAAGATTAAAAACTTTCCCCTTTCCGCTTACCCCTTTTCCTTAGTGTAAATCTATCCCATAAATTGTACCATGGGACAGGAGCAGAATTTTTTTAATCACTTCCGAAACCACAAAATCTTTAATCTCTATATTTTCTTTCCAACTGTATTGCGCTAAGTACACTCCTTCTTTGTCGCTCACTACTACCCGCTGGTTATCAGTATCAAGTAAGTAAATATTCTGAGTTGTATCATCGGTGTAAATATCCAGATGGTTTCCAAGTGGCTGCTCAAGTCCGCTGATTTGCCATAAAGTTTCTTTTCCCTGGGTAAATTTCAGCACCTTTCCGTTTTGCGTCAGCCAGACTGCCCCATCAATCGTCAAATTACCCGCTCCCGCAAGGTCAACGAGGGTGTCAAACACAAAATAGTCCTGCAAACTGCCGTAACCATCTTCGGTCCGCAGATACTTCCAGATCCAGTTGCGTCCGGTATCCAGTAAATACAGATTACCGGCAAATGCTTTTATATCAGCAATTTTCATCCACTGATCACTTTTTTCAATGACAACCGGCGCCTGAGCTTGCGAAAGCGTAACTTTGCGAATCACATCAGTAAATACAAAGACGTCTTCTCCGTGTACTGCAACTGCCTGGGTATTTGCGATATCGCTGCCGGCGGCAATCACTTTGGCTGCTTTATTTCCAATTGAAATCCGGTAAAGCGCCGCGTGCTGTGCATCTAAAACCACCAGGGCGTCCTGGTACAGCGCCAGTTTATTGCCTTCAGCTCCGGGTGAAATCAGGTCAAGAGTAAAAAATGAATCAAGATTTACTTCATACTGGCGCGAGACAGTCACCATACCCTGATTAATTTTTTCCAGATATGAAGCAATCTCTGTTTTTAACTTTTCATCTGAAGTTTTTATGAGTTCTGCTTCCAATTCGGTTTTGGCTGCCAATAACAGCTCCCGGGCGCGAATCGGATTTAAATCAATAAGCGCCATCCCTTCTTCAAATTTATGCGAGGCGGCACCCAACACTTGCGCTACTTCATTCTGTTGCTGCTGCCGGTGGCGTGTTGTAATTCCGACACTTGTTAGTATAAGTAAGGCCGCCGTTAATCCCACAATCAACATGGCGAGCGGCCGGGCATTACGCCTGATCCGACCAAGCAGAACACGCGGCATTACCAGTGAGACTTGTACTCGCGCGCGCTCTGAAATCTCCTGAAATCGGGGTGCTGCTTGAACTTTTTCCTGAGCCTGACTGACCTCAACTATGACTACGGCAATTACCTGATTTTGTTTTGAGGCATCGATCTTTTCATTCAGGGCTTTTGCGGTTAATGACAGATCTCCGGCTGCAAAAATTTTTTGCAATTCTGGTTGAGAAATCTGTTTACCCAGGGTTAAACCGGTAAATAACAAAAAATCGTCAGACTTCACTTCACCTGAGGCAGAACCAGTTCCGGTAATAATAGGCCCAAACCGGTCTCCACGATTTACATACACTACTCCGTGTTGTACATAAACGTATATGACGTTATCTAATAAATATCCGATAGCACAAACAATTTGCGGGATTTTTTGATTAAGCTCACGGGAAAATTTTTCAAATTGTAAGACTTCAGTAAACGGTTTTTGTAAAACGGGTTCAATAAGTTTAAGAAATGCTTTTGATTCCTGATTTACTCGTTCACCACCGGCTTGGGCTGCTACAAAAAAATTCTCGTTGGCTCCGGTGTAACTCCAGTTCTCAACGGTTTCATGGGTCCGGATGTTTGCAGAAGTGGCAGTCAACATGAGGATCACTGTAGCGTATTTACGCTCCTGTTTCCAGTCTTAGAGTAGAAATACAGCCAGCAAAAAGACGATGATGACTGCCAAAAAATGCAGCGCGCCGATGAGTCGCAACAGCGGCGAAAACGGAATTTCGACTACCCGGGACATCAGATCGTCCTGCCGGACAATAATTGCGGCAAACGCCAGATAAATAAGAATTAGTAACAAAATCCCGATTTTAATAAAACCAAACGGAAAAAGACCGGTTAAAAGTTGCGCAAGTTCAACAATCGTCATAGGCTGTGTCCGTTCTTTTCTTCAACCAGTTCATTAATCTGGCGCACAATTAAATCAGGTTTTGGCACGGCGGCAAACTCAAAATTCTGCTCAGATCCCGCGGTCTGAATATACACGTGGCCGAAGTTAAAAAATAAATCGAGAATGCCGGCTTGTTTATAACTCACATCTTGAACTTTATCCAAACGGGTAGAGGCAAAATGCTTATAGAGTAAACTAACCCAGTCAATATCCACTACCCGTTCATTCGTCACAATATAAATATTAAAATACCAGTGGAGAAAACTTACAAAAATATAACCAAATAAACCTAAATACCAGAGCGCGGGTATCACCACGTAATACCCGGCAGGTAATGTGGGTAATAGATTCGTGCCGCTCAGTAATATTTCAACAATCGTTGGCAGGAGCGCAAGGATAATACTGGCAAAAATCCAGCCGGCATTCACAATAACGTGCTGCCGTAAAAAAATCACGATTTCTTCGTTCGCTTCCTGAGTTTCAAACCGGATATCTTTTGGCAGTACTGCAAATGCCGAAAGTGATCCGCCTTGTGGCGTCAACCCGTTTATTCTTTTCTTAACCGGCGCTTTGGTATACACATCAGGCATATTCTTTTGTCTGCGAGGTCACTTCTTTTCAATATTATACAACGGGCTCCGTATAGAAATATAGCCGGGCGCACGTAAGTTGAATGTTTCCTTAAACTCGCTGCCGGATATGCTTACTTCTCCTCGGTTGGTATTAAGTTTTACTTGTGCAGTTTCGCCACCCGTACTATACGTCACGGAAACTGACGACACCGAGGTATACGCGCCACCCATACCACCTGCTTTATCTTTCAGTTCATTCATTGAAAACGGATTGCCCCCACTGCCGCCAATGGCACAACTGTTAATCGTGGTCGGCAGTATCCGTTCACGATCACTGTCCGAACCGTTTTTCCGCACGACCCAGGCATTTAAAATATCAGCAAATTCTTCCTGGTTAAGCCACGGGTGGCTACGGTTACATTTACCGGAATTATTAAAATAATCCTGGGTATACCAGCCTTTATAAAACCAAGGGGAAGAGGCAATCTTTTCATACGCATCTCCGGTCCAACAACTTTGGTTACCGCATTTGGTATCCCAGCCGCCGGTGGTTGAGTAGCCGCCGGTGGTTGAAGAATAATACGTGATCACGTCTTGGATAATTTGGCCTTTGGTCTCGTCAACTGCAGCTTTCCACTCCGATGGCGGGTTGGCACCCTTGCCGTGGTTATAGACTTGACAGGCTTG
>DQGR01000038.1 GCA_003524845.1 Patescibacteria group bacterium | reverse complement strand
ATACCTTGGAAGCGTACTTGCACTAGAATATCGCTAGTCGGTGTCGGACTGACTCCTGGAGTGGCAGAAGGAGACGGGCTGGCAGATACCTGAGTAGCGGTAATAGTTGCATCGGTTTGGGTTGTAGTGATCTGCGTACTGTTTAAGTCGGCAGCAACAAGTATGATTTCGCTCAATTGTAAATTTGTAGTTCCTGTTCCTACCGTGTTAAAAACAATAGTTACTAACGTTCCAGCTCCTGTTGCGCCATTACCCCAACCATTAAATGAAAATGCGCCGATACTGACGGTGCCTGTAGTATTATCAATTGTTGGAGTTAATTCTACCGCGCTTCGATTATTAACCGCCAAAAAATTTGCATTGGTGGTTACACCATTTGTGGCAACTTGTACCACTTGAGGATTGAAATTGACGGTAAATTGAAAACCGCCTAAATTCTGGACGTTTTGAATCTCAACCGTTACGGTCGCAGTTTGACCAGCAGTTACGGACTGTGTTGCCGGCATAATTCGTAAATTCGTTCCCGACTGCGCGGATACTAATAATGATGAAGCATGGAGAAGTACTGTACCTAAAATCGTAAGTACTATAAATACTTGCGCTATTTTTTTTATTGACATATTCCTCCCCAGTTATTTGCCTGTCTTTGAATATCGATAATGTTTATAGTGCCATCACAATTGAGATCATACAAGACATCGTAATTAAGATTACCAGTACTAAAGCCCCAGCGGTTAGCAATCAGCATAATGTCTTGCACATCAATCGTGCTAGTGGTGTTATAGTTGGCACACTGACGAACTGTACAACTGACTGGTGAGCTTGAGGGAGCTGAAGAAGGCGATGCCGATGGAGATGGTGAAGCTCCTGGTGTAGCAGACGGTGAAGGAGAGGGAGTCGGAGATGCACCAGCAATAGTAACCGCTACCGGGCTAAGGGCATTAGAGAGAATGTCTTCTGGATCGCCCCCAGCCGGAGCAATGACTACGTTTGAATCAGTAGTTGCGGTAGCACCATCATATTTATATGAGATAGCAGTGCTACCTGAGGCGCCTGTCTTTGCCCGGAAAGTAAGTGTGGCAATCGGGCTAATAACTCCGTTAAACGCCGTAGTCAATTGTTCAGTGGTCCAGTTGAACGCAATAATTCCAAATTGTATCTGGCCGTTAGTATTTGCATCGGTAACAACCCTGGCGGCATCAAACCCGCCGGAAGTGGTGACCGGTGCATACGTCTGGAAAGTCGCCGGCAGTGGCGATGGCAGTGCGATAGTTTCCAGAGTAAGTTTGGTTTGATCAAATTGAACGATAATGTCAGCTCCCACAATTGCCTGTCCATTGGTATTTAAAATTGTGGCAACATTAAATGTTTGATTTGGAGCTACATTTACGGACGTCGGGGAAAATGAAAGAGTGGCGGTGTCGGCCGCAGCTCTGGACCTAAGTTCCTGACTGATTCGGGTGAGAGAAAGCGTTAAAAATGTCACAACGGTAAGCCCAATAAGGATTAAAAGCGGTAAAAACCTGCGGTATTTTTCTCCTAATAAGGATGTAATGAATCTCATAAAAAATGTGTCTAAAATAATTAGACACTATTCATTTACTAATGTCAACAACTTTCTATAACATTTGCGAAGCGAAGGTCACCGGGTTACAATTCATGTTAAAAGCGACGCATGCGAAAAATTTTCTTGCTGTTATTACTAGTTTGGATTTGGATAACTTCAGGCTTACAAATGCCGGTGCAGGCTGCTGAGTCAATTTCGACCGTGATTATTAATCAAGTTCGGGGTGATGAATGTTGTCTGCCGGGTGCTCAGGATTTTATTACCACCTTATTGGAAACAGAACAGGTTAAAGATTTACCGCTTGCGTGGGCACTGCGATACGACGTTTTAGTCAGTGATAGTTTTACTACAGAAATTAAAAAGATTCCCGATACTCAAACTACCGGAATATTACTTGAAGTAACTCCCCGGCTGGCTTCCGTAAGTGGAGTTTTATACAAAGGTAAAGCTGATGGAAGCGACTGGGCCAGTAGCCGAAATGCCTTTCTCATCGGCTACTCGCAAACAGAACGTAAGAAATTAATCGATACGGTTTTTGCCGAATACTTTCGGCAGTTTCAGCGCTATCCTGATTTTACCGTGGCCTGGATGATTGACAGCTGGTCGTTGGCATATCTTGCCCGCCAGTACGGCGTGCGGGTACATGAATTGACCAAAGAGCAATTTGAAACCGATGATTACACTTTGTATGGTGGAATATTTAATATTCCTTACCGGCCAAGTCTTTCGCACCCGCTCATCCCTGATTTTAAAAATGGTCTTAACCTTTTAGTAATGCGGCAGACCATCAGTGATCTCACTAAAAACTACGGATCGTACGACAGTTTTTACACGTCACAAACCAATGATTACCGGTCACATCCGGATGGTCTGGACATACATTATTTTGAACAATTGTTTACCGAAACACAGCAACAAACCCGTGCAAACGCATTTGCGCTCCTGGGTCTTGAAAATTCTACTGAATGGCAGCAGTACCGTGAGGAATATCTGGCGCAATTGCGCTATATTTCCGAACAGGTCAAAAATCAGACTGCCCGGGTACTGACCCCATTTGCATTCTATAACGAGTACGTAAATAAAAAACAGGAATCGGCGCGGTATTTAGTTGCAAATGGATTTCCCCAGAGTGGCACTTTGTGGTACTTTGGTGATACGTACCGCGCCCGACTTGAAGTCTGGCCCGAGGGTATTGTGCTTACTGATCTACGGTTATTTGCAAACTTGCCTGATCCCTATATGGAGGCTGCTCCCACAAATCGCAGCTACTATGTAGTTCCCGCAATCCTTGATAGTTCGCAACAATTTGTCGAGCAGGAATCTGAATCCTTACCCAGGTTTCTCGGGCATCCAGTCCGGACTGATTCAGGAGTGACCCGTTTCGGTATCCGTTTAACTCCTGCAGCAGTTTCTTTGGTGGAGGAGGGAAGGTCTGTTATTCTCAAATCTGAGACTGAGGAACTGGTTCACTTTGAACCTGAATTTTTTACAGTGCAGAGTGCGCAGGATCCGGTTTTAACCGCGCCAATTGGTCTTTCACTGAGTGAGCTTTTGTCTATTAATACCGAACAGTTTTTTACGTTTGCGCGCCACCCCCGCTTTGTTTTGCAACCGAAACGGGAAGCAGCCATAGTTTCTATTGGTTGGGAAAACCGGGAACATGAAATAGTTTCGCTTATGTCGATCCGTAAAACCGGACAAACCTGGGAATTTGTACCCAACCATTCAGTTTCAGCTGACGGACTACAGTCACTCGCGATGGTGTTCCAACCTGATCAGGCCGGGTTGCCCATAGATCTGACCACCTCGGTCTTTTACTGGCACAACCGGGAAGCCATCGTCAATCGCAATCCCGTTCGTTTATACGTGGATCCGCGAAATAGCTACAACCGGCCCACGCAAATTCGCAGTCTTAATGTTTCCGAGTCGCCGCCAGACCAGGTGAGCGTAAAACTGCCGGAAAATCCGGAACAAAAGCTGGAAGCATTTTATATTGATTTTACAGCTTCCCAGAGTGCTACAACTACGATAGGCTTAACGATCGACGGTAATATAATAGAAGAAAAGACCGAGATCAGCTTTTATCCGGATTGCATCCGGGATTTACTGGTTTGTACCCGCGACACTGAAAAGCTCAAAGGTTATATACGAGTGTTATTCGTAGAAAAAACCAATGTGTATCGGAAACAGGCTGAAAAGTTATTTCTGGATGCGCAAAGGCGAATCGGAGAGGTAGTCAATAAATTTTTACAAACTACCCGGAAATTGTTATAGACAGATTGATTTGACGGGATAATCTTTTTAGTGTATAGTAGCGCCACTATGAATAGAGTAATTATTGGCGCTGCTACAGTACTTCTAGTTATTGGTGGATTATTTCTCGTTGCCCGGATAATTAATCAGATTCGTCAGAGTCAGTTAGGGCGAGGTCAGGTGGCGAGCGCCAGTTTTGCGCCGCTGCCCAGTTATGAACCAATTCCTTCGTATGCGCCAATCGTATCAGGTAATCCACAACCAAGCGTCAATCCACTTGCTCCAGTGACTCCGCGGCCAAGCGCGACTGCATCTTCTTCACCGGTTTTACCACAGGGTGGAAAGTTACCGGCGACCGGATTATAAGTTTGCAAATCATTGCAAACAAGCCTCAAGTTTGCTATTCTAAACCACGATTAACTATGAAATTAAGCGGTGAAACCAAATTTTTTGCCGGTGTCATTATCGTTACTGTAATTCTTCTTGTTGGTGCAATTGCCCTTTTTTCCAAACCAGTTGAAGAAGTGCAAGTGCTGGGAGAAAAATTAGTGACTGAATCTGCCTGGGCGACGGGTTCGGCTACCCCCAAAGCAACGCTGGTTGAATTTTCCGACTTTGAATGTCCGGCCTGTGGTGCAGCCTATCCAATAGTCAAACAGATTGTTGAGCAATATAAAAATGACCTCAAGTTTGTCTTCCGACATTTTCCATTAGAACAGCATAAAAATGCCCGACTGGCGGCGTCTGCTGCCGAAGCAGCCGGAGCGCAAGGGAAATTCTGGGAAATGCACGACCTGTTATTTAAAAATCAAACTAACCTGTCGCAGGAGACAATCAACGGATTTGCAATCGAACTCAAGTTGGATATGGATAAATTCACCAAAGAAATGGCCGAGGGTACCTACAACCAGAAAGTGCAAAAAGATGTAGATGAGGGTACCAGTTTGGGTATTAATTCCACCCCCACGTTTTTCTTAAACGGCAAAAAACT
>DQGR01000068.1 GCA_003524845.1 Patescibacteria group bacterium | reverse complement strand
GGCATGAATATGTTTCATGGAAAAATAAAAGTAACGGAATAACTTACTGTTCGAGGGAAGCGAGAACTTCTCACTACGTTCGAAGAGTAAATTATGCACAAAACAACTTTTGAAATCACCGGTATGCACTGCGCTTCCTGTCAAAAACTCGTCTCCCGGGCGCTGGCAAAAGTACCGGGAGTGGTACATGCCGAAGTGAACTTAATGACCAACAAGGCTTATGTCGAACATGAGGGTGAATTGAATTTGGAAACTGCAAAAAAAGAAGTCGAGGGAGTTGGCTATGGAATACGGGATAATTTGTCTCTATCTTCTTCAATGTCATTCCCGCGCCCGCTTCGCCGCGAGGCGAGCAGGCGGGAATCTATAAAATTATCCATATGGATCCCCGGTCCCCCGGATCCAGTCGGGGGCTGGGATGACAATGAATGTAAAATTCCATATATTGCTTTGGCAATATGCATTCCCACATCTCCCTGATANNAAATGCCCGATATGAAAGGCTTTGTGCGTATTCGGATGCGCAAACTCAACCATAATCGTTTTTTTCTCACTGGTTTGGCTTGTTCCAAAGCGATCTGGATTTTTTAGCACTTCAGTAAGTTGTGTGCTAAGGGCTGAGGCTGTAAGCCAGATATTTATATATCCAGGCTTAACTACTTCAATCTTTTCTATAGCCTGTAATACGCTATTGTGCGTGTTAGTAACTGATACTTTCTGACCACTTTGGTCAGTAGAATGATCTGGTTGTTTTTGCGCAACTGCTGACTGGTAGGCTGCAATCCGATTTCTTATCTCTTCTGCGATACTTATGGGATTTTTCTTAAGCGTCCTCGCGAGACTCAGCGCAACTGTGGAAGTATAGTCACCATGGGTGGCGAATTGCGTTCTACTGATTGTGGGCACGATATCACTCACTCCCATTTCAACTAATATCTGGTGGAGAAACTCACTTAAATCTGTTTTCATTGGAAGTATCATAACAAAGTTACCCTTGATTTGCTATTTGTGAGTACGGTTTTCTAACTGATGCGCCAGTCTCATCTGGAGCGTATAAATTTCTGTAAAACCGGCACTGGCATTAACATTAAATGCATATTCCCTGGGCTTTGTTAAATGAGGCAGACTCTAATCCATACGGCGAATCAAGAGCAACAACTGTGGCACTCCCCTTATAAAGCTGTATCGTGACTTCGCCGCTCACTTTTTCATTTACTTGATCGTTAAAGGCATTGAGCGCCGCCATGGTCGGATCAAACCACATCGCTCCATAACAAAGATATCCCCACTTATTATCCAAAGACTCTTTCAACTCATTCAGCATCCGGGTATTTACAAAGCGCTCGAGTGCCTTATGCGCTTCGATAATGACGTGCGCTGCCGGTTGTTCGTAAACGCCGCCGTTTTTGACACCAACCAGTCTGTCTTCAACTACATGCACCACTCCCGCCCCATGCCTGCCGGCGATGGTATTCAATTTCATAATCAGCTCATGGAGTTTTAGCGCTNNATTTCTTCATTTCTGTCCATATCCCACTCTCTGACCGGCGCGATAATCTGCATCTTGGGATCATGCGTCAGGATATAGCCGTCAAAACGCACCTGGTCATTTCCCTTACCGGTACAACCATGGGTAATACAGTTAATATTCAGCTCATGCGCCACTTCAACGGCTTTTTTGGCACAGACCGCTCTCCCCATCGGGGTTGATAAATGGTAATCCCCCTGATAGTGCGCATTGGCTTTTATTCCCAAGGCTAAATACTCATTTGCAAATTCTTCTTTAATGTCCGAAACAATTGCGCCAGCTGCGCCAAATTTTAGAGCCTTCTTGCGAATTGACTCCAGATCATCTTTCTGTTGACCAATATCAAATGTTACAGTAGTGACTTCCACTTGATACTCTGCTTGCAGCCATTTAAGAATCACACTCGTATCTAACCCGCCGGAATAAAGCAGCAGGACTTTTTTAACCTGGCCTTTTTTGGCTTCGTATTTAGATACTTTTATATAGTTTGTTGCATTTTTCATATGTTTTAATTAGTTTATCTGGGTTAATAAATTGGCGGTTACCCGCAACCACGCGTTTTGCTCTTGCTGCCAGTATCGACGGATTCGTGTAAGCAATCGTTTAGCTTTGTCTAACTGTAAGTTACCGGTGCCCCCTGCATGATTTGATTTACTAAGTAAGGTAGCGATCGTAGTTTCGTCAGGCTCAGGCACTGCGCTTAAATTGGCGGCTACCTGTTTATAGGCGTCGCGAAATGGAATTCCTTTTTGTACCTGGTCAATAGCCAGGTGCGTGGCAAAAAGCTCTTTGGTCATAGCCGTGGCCAGTTTGTTTTTTTGCGGCGTTATATAGGTAAGTAATAGTTGCGTTGCACCGATTACCTGATAAGTAGTATTTAAACTATCAATCAATAACTTTTTGCTATCCTGTAGATCACGGTTGTAACCGGAAACCAGGTTAGTTGATACTCCCAGCAGGCTGACATAATTTCCAACCAGCAGATGCACTTTGCTGCGGATGAGTTCAGCGAGATCAACATTTTTCTTCTGCGGCATAATACTGCTGCCGGTGGTTACTTTGTCGCTGGCGGTAAAAAATCCAAATTCAGCAGTGGTGAACAGCATGCAATCGCTGGCAAAACGGTTGACTGTTGCCAGTATTGAAATCAAGGCATTGACGACGTTCACCTCAATCTTGCCCCAACTGTTTTGACAATACAAAGAATTATTCTGGATTTTTTTAAATCCTAAAAGCTGAGCGGTCAACTTGCGATCAAGCGGCAACGGCACCCCGTATTCGGCTCCAGATCCAAGCGGCGACTGGTCATTCAATTCGTAGGCGGTTTTCAGTATTTGTAAATCGTCAAGTAAACTTTCAGCGAATGCGCCCGCCCACATACCGACACTTGCGGGCATGGCTTTTTGCATGTGCGTATATCCGGCATGGGTATAAACTCATGTGCTTCAGCGAAATCTACGAATAATTTGGCCAGTTGCACCAACTCAAGTCCAACCTGCAATAACTGTTCTTTCGTGTACAACCGGATTGCCGTCAGTACCTGATCATTTCTTGATCTTCCGGTATGAATTTTCTTACCCACCGCTCCGCAATGTTGGGTCAAGTACTGTTCTATCTTTGTGTGCACGTCTTCATCTCCGAGCTTGAGCGTAAATTTCCCATTTTGAGCTTCCACAATAATCTGGAGCAATCCTGACGCAACTTTTTTATACTCGGATTGGGTAATTATTCCAATCTTGACGAGCATTTGCGCATGGCCGAGTGATCCAAGCACGTCGCTCACTACCAACTTTTGGTCCACAATAAGGTCAGCCGTTGTTTCAAATGCTTCAACGCTCGAAAGTAAGGTGTTATTTTTCTGCCAGAGTTTTTTCATAGTTCTTCCCCTTCTTTACTTGCACTAAAAAACCGTCCGCTTGAGCCTACTCCCCTAAAGAGAGGAATAGGCGCAAAGGGACGGTTCGTCTAACGAGAGTTTTATTCTAATTCAATATTCAGCTTGATTTTGATCTTTGAATTTTGAATTTTAAACTCGCGTGCTACGCACGCGTGGTGCCACCCTTGTTCCCAATCACCCGCTAAAACTACAAATAACTCCTGTGTTAGTCCTGCGATTACTCGAGGACAAGCCTTGACAGAAGTAGTGATTGGCTTAATTTATGTTTCCTACTTTCCGCCAGTGGGCGGATTTCTTCGGAAACCAGCTCAGGAGCTCGGCCCCCGCCAGATTCACTCAGGCGGAGATTCTCCTTCAACGCTGTTACTACATAGTAAAGTATAGCATAGCTGTCAAGCCTGAATTTACTGGCGGATTTACTGGCGGGCGTACGATGAAAAACAGCGGCTCACTCCTGCTCCTTTGCCAACTTGACTAGGACAATGTAGATGAGTATTATAAATTAATTGTCGCGTTTTTACCTTTATGGACGAGCATTTACACGCCACCATTCAAACTATCCAGGCACTCGTTATTTCTTTAATTGTCGTCCTCATGCCCGTCTTTTTCCTGCCAGTTACGGCTGATTTTTATACGGTTAACAAGCAAGCATTGCTTTTAGTCGGTGTTTCAATTTTGACTGTACTCTGGGTAATTGAAACATTAGTCACTAATAAAATCGCGATCCACAAAACCCGTTTTACCCTACCGCTCAGTTTATTCTTAATCGCCACGATTGCTTCTGCCTATCTCTCTTCGCAAAACCGGATGGAAAACTGGATCACCCCTTTAGGCGCAGGCTCAATACTGCTGCTCACTTTCTTTTACTTTTTTGTGAGCCAACAGTCGAAGCGGGCGCGCGAAATCATTTCCTATGCATTACTGATATCAGGTGGGCTCTTGGCGTTTGTGGTTTTCCAGCAGTTTGTGGGTGTCAGTTCGAATCTGACCAAAGCCGCGTATTTACAAAGCCCATCCTGGACTCCAACCGGAGCTACGTTCAGCACCTTTATCTATTTTTTGGGTTTACTGATTTTTGCTATTCCGACGACGTACATGGCGATCAAAGCCAATAAAACGGCCACGATCGTGGTGTTTTCGGTCGCGGTAATTCTGATGCTTCTGGGGCTGGGAATTACTACCTATCAATTATTTTTTGCCGGAGCTCCGCTTTTCCTGCCGCTGCAATCGGGCTGGTATATCGCGGTCGAAACGCTTAAGGACCGGTTGCTTTTTGGGTATGGTCCGGCGCATTTCTTAAGCGCCTTCACCCTCCATCGTCCACTGGCGCTGAATGCCACACCTTTCTGGAACTTGCGTTTTGTGGTTTCTTCAAATCTCTATTTTCACTTCTGGACCACACTCGGGCTGTTCGGCCTGGTATCTTTTCTGATTTTTGTGGCACAATCGTTTCTCCAACTTCGCACCCGCGTAGTTGAGCAACTTAAATTTGCGGTTCCCCTCGTGGTAGCCCTGGTCACGTCCATTTTTTTTCCGCCCGCTTTTTTACTGTTATTTTTGATTTATTTATTTGCCGGACTTGCGAGCGGACATGAGGAACAACATGAACTGTCGGCTGAAAAATTACCGGTAAAACTTGCGACTGTCCTTCCGCTGCTCATCTTAGGCTATGCCTTATTTATCACTTCCCGGGTCTATTCATCTGAAGTCGCATTTCGGAAAAGTATCACTGCCGCCCAAAATAATAAAGCGAGTGAAACCTATCAGGGTCATCAGGAAGCAATTAAACTGGCTCCCTGGAACGACAAGTACCGTCTTTCGTATGCCCAAATTAATTTGGTTCTTGCCAAAGCCATTGCCCAAAAAGGCAATCTGACTGACCAGGACCGCACCACGTTAACCCAGCTGGTCCAACAGTCCATTCAGGAAGCTAAAAACGCGGTAATTTTAAATGGCAACCGGGTAACGAACTGGGAAAATCTGGCGAATATTTATAAACAAATCATGAATGTGGCCCAACAGGCCGATCAATGGTCAGTTGCGTCGTACGCTCAGGCAATTGCGCTCGACCCGTTTAATCCCTTACTTCGGATTGAACTGGGCGGCATTTTTTATGTCCGTAATAATTTTCCTGAGGCGATCAAACATTTTGAAATGGCAGTATGGCTGAAACCGGATCTGGCCAACGCGCGTTACAACCTGGCTAATGCCTACCGGCAAAATAAAGAATACAATAAAGCCGCAGTTGAGCTTGAAAACACTTTAAAACTGGTGACGGCAAATTCCAATGACCAGAAAAAAGTGCAGGCCGAACTGGATGAAGTTAAAAAGCTGGTCACTACTCCTGGTACTAACCCACCTACCCAGGAAATTCCGAGTGAAAATTTAACCACGCCTGAAACTGACAGTCCAGAGGTCAATCCTCCGCTTGATTTACCCGAATCTGCAGCTCCGCCAGCCACTGAATCAGCCAACCTGACTCCGTCACCGTCCCCCGTTCCCTCAGTCTCACCGGAAGCTTCTCCCTGACCGCCTAATTATTTTCGTATCCCCAAGTAAATTGAAACCTGGTTGCGGCTGACTTTAAGTAGGGCGTTACTAATGGGAATGGTAATCCGTTGCCCGGCAGACGTGGTTACAGCAACTGATTCATCAACCAGGGTAATAAAATTTTCGTGCTCTGGCAGAATATCAAAGGTGCCGGATGAATTTTTTGCAGTCAATGACTGGACCGTATCAGTAAACAAGACGCCTTCCCGACTGCGAATAGTGAGTTGCAATTCCATAGTTTAACCTAAACCTTTGGTATTACCGATATAGAGAAACCGCTCTTCCGGAATCTGGTCATACTTGCCGACAATAATTCCCGCCACCCCTTCAACTGTTTCAGAAATGGCTACAAATACGCCCTTTTCTCCTTTCTGGCCTTCGGCTGAAAAAAAGCGCTGGGTCATAAAATTTCTGATCTTTTTGCCGCGTTTGTACGCAATCCAGTCTTCTTTCGACAGCTCTGTTTCGCCAACTATTGACACAATTCGCTCAAGCCCTTGCATTTTTTTAAGAATCTGTTTGGCTTCAAGCGCAATATCGTAGTGCAGTTGCCCGACGATTTTTACATCAAGAAACGAAGAGGTGATATTTAATAAGTCAACTGCAGGCAAGAATCCTTCCTGATACGCAGACCGTGACAACACTACGGTAGTATCAAGATACGGAAAAATCGCCTGCACCCCATGATCAAGCAAATCATCAGAAGGAACATAGATGGCTTCAATGCCGGTAATTTTAGCTGACTGAGTTGAAGACAGCCGTTCATGAAAATTCGCGACTTCCGATTCCAGGGTCGCCTGGTATCCATCTTCGGACGGCAACATATTGGTGAGCGTTGATAACTCATTCCCAGCTTGCGCAAACCGGAACGCATTGTCAATAAAAAAAAGAACATCATGCTTCAGACGGTCACGATAGTATTCAGCAAGTGTTGCTGCTGAATAGGCAGAGAGAAAACGGATTGCCGGATTATCTCCCATATGCCCGAATACCAGAGTTGAGGCTGATAAAACTCCGCTTGACTTCAACGATTCAAATAACTCAAGTCCCTCGCGTACCCGCTCGCCGACACCGGCAAAAACTGAAAGCGTCTGTTTATTTTTACCCAGAATATTATGCAACACCTCGGTAAGCAACATGGTTTTGCCGACACCCGCCCCACCCACTAAACCCATTTTTCCGCCTAATGAAAGCGGTGCAAAAAAATCGATCGCCTTAATCCCGGTTTCCAGCATTTTCTGTTCCGAGACAATAGTTACTTGATTGGTATTGGATGCATGAATAGGCCAGTAATCCTTTGTTCGCGGTGCCTCAAGTAGATCGAGCGGCTCACCAAACACCGTTACTGCCCGGCCAATCAGCTCTTTGCCCACCGGAAACAGGAGCGGCTTACCAGTGTTTACGACCTGTGCTCCCCGGAATAGCTGGTTAACCGGAACCAGCGATAAACAATAAAAACGGTCACCTTCGGAAGATGCGTATACCTCAAGCCGGATATGCGGGTTATCTTTTAAAACTAACACATCATGAGTTGCCGGTTTTTCGCCGGTAAACTCAACTTCGATGATTTGCCCTTTGATGCTGACTACGGTGCCTAAATTAGTATCCATAACTATTTATTACCTTTCCCGACCAAGATGCCAGATTGCAGGCAGTTGGTTTAATTGTCTCCGGTTAAAAAAACGGTGCTGTGCCACGAGCGCCTCGAATTTAAGTTTTTTAATCACGTTTTTTGTGTTTTCACTTGCCTGGTCCATCGCAATAATCCGGGAAGCATACTTGGCCAGTCGTGATTCGCTGATAGTTTGTTCAAATAGTGAACTGAAAATTTCAGTTTCAAAAAAAATTAGGATGCGCTCCATATTCGGTTCAAAGTAATACTTGACCGGGTTCCGGCTTGATTTTGAATTTGTGGCGTGGGAGGAAATAAGCGTTTCCACTGGTTGCTGGGTAATGACGGTATGAAACTCACCATAAAACACATGGATTTCTTCGTACTGCACAATGTGCTGGATAATAGGTGAGAGCTGTGACGAACTATCACCCCAATCAGGCAAGTCAAAGTAGGTGTACGGCTGGTCAGGTTCGTCTACCAGATAGAAAGACAGACCCTGCTGTCCGACAATCGTCACTTCGTAGTCATGCTTACGCAGCTCATCAAGAAATAATTGGTATGTATTGGGCACAATTGCGCCATACAGTCCGGCATTAGTCGATAGCAGCACTGCCACAGATTTGCCATTATGGCTTAAAAAGGTAATTTGTTCGCTTTTCCCCGATTTACCTTTATTGAGCCGGCGTACCTCTTCCGCATACGAACGCCGGACATCTTCAAATGTTTCATTAATTTCCCGTATGAATACCCGCCCGTCAAGCACTTGCTTGCGTGTTTGCTGCATGCGCACCGAAGCAATTTGCGCATAAATCTGCGCAATGGTTTGCAGCGCAGTCAGCTGAGAGATATCTTCCGTGGTTTTTTTGTCGGTACGCATAGGCGTTAAATTGAGCGAATTGTTTGCAACTCGAGAATGAGCGCATCAAACTTCTGGAATCTGGCAATAAACCGTTCAATCCGTTGTCGATAAGCTTCATCGGTTACGTAACGATTTAAGATTTTATCAACCTCATTTCTCACATTCCCCACATTTTTTTCTTTCCACTTCCCGCTCCACAATATGGCTACTATATAGAGACTGGCTGCGAGCGGGATATTTTTTTCATACGGCTGTTTAAAAAATTCATTAATTTTTTCGCCGAGGGCCAGGGTGTTTTTTACTTCCGGAGAAATTTCTACCCCAAAATGCAGGAGCTGTTGCAACTGCCCAAGCCGAACTAAGAAGCTGGTAAGTTTTCGCGAAACGTCACGGACGATTTCGCTCTGCGCCTGCAAACCAACGCGCGTTACTGATAAAAACGAATTGACGGCCGGGCGCATCCCTTGATTAAACAGGTCCGTGTCAAAAAACAAATGGCCATCGGTCATTGACATGATGTTAGTTTGAATATAGCCGCTGATATTTCCGGCAATTGCCTCAACTACCGGCAGACAGGTAATTGATCCGTTTCTAAACTTACCGGCCCGCTCAAGTAGTCGCGAATGAATATAGAACACATCTCCCGGGTACGAATCCCGTCCGGGGAAACGCCGCGCAAGCAAAGTTATCTCACGATAAAACTGCGCGTGTCGGCTTAAATCGTCAAGTATCACGAGCACATCCTTCCCCTGATCACGAAAATACTCGGCAATGGTCATCGCAGCATAGGGAGTCATGAAAATTAGTCCGGACGGATCTGATGAGGAAGTTGCTACTATAATACATTTTGATATCAATTTATTTATTTTGAGATATTCTTCAATGCGCCTGATCTCCATGGGTCGTTTGGCAATTGCGCCGTAAATACAGATCGTGCCCCGCCGGACTTGAGTCGCAATCGTCTGCAGGAGAAAAATAGTTTTACCGGTCTTGCGGTCTCCAATTACTAGTTCCCGTTGTCCCTTCCCCAAAGGAATAATAAGATCGATGAGACTGACTCCGGTTTCAAAGGCTTCGCTGATTGATTTGCGTTCGGTAATTCCTGAGGGCACACTGTCAATATACCGCTTGTCTTTGGGATGAATCACCACTGCCTCTTTGCTCCAGAGGTCATTCCCCAACGGATCAATAGTCCGTTCAAATAGCTCATCACTTAACTCCAGAGTATAGAGTTCATTACTGCGCACCACACGGGTACCAACCCTGATAATAGAATTTGAAAAAATAATTACCTCGGCGTATTCTGCGTCAACAGAGAGGACTTGTCCAACTTCACCACTCTCAAACAAAACTATCTCGGATGGCTTGACCGTCGGCAGTCCCGCCACATATAAAATTGAGTAGCGGATTTCTTTGACGTAACCAATCTCACCAATTTCATTCAGGTAATCATTGAAGCTTTTCATTTCCAGGCTGTGGCTTTAGTTGGGCGATTATTTGTTTCCGATGCAAATTAAAATATTCATCACATTTTTTTGCAAGCGAACCATCAAAATATTTTCCTTGAAACGTAATTTGCGCGCCTCCGACAATTACCGGATCAATAGTAATCTTCAGGATGCAAGGAATTTTCAGGAGTGTCACCACACTCGCATGAATTTTTTTAAGTGACTTTTCAGGCAAATCACAGGCTACGGTAATCTCAATACCAGTAACAGCGGTAAGCAGTGAAATCAATTCTTTAATTGCTTTTGCCTGGTCAGGCTGGACGTTAACCCACTGTAATATGTTTACATCAAGTGTGACTTCACCGGCACGATCTTTGCTTTCGTAGAGATTATTTTGCCACTGTTCCAGCTCGGCAACGACCTGGTCGCGCTCGCTCGTGGTTTTAATAAACTCAAAAAAATCAGAGTACTTCATGGGCACGGGCTTCTTCAAATGCTTCTAAAATCAGAGTTTCGTGATCTTTCGGAGTCAAAGAACGTTTAAGTAGCTCTTTACTGAGCGCGCTAAACACATGGAAAAGTGAGTCCTCAGCATGGGTATATAAACTATTCTGATATTCCTGTGCCTGTTTTTTCGCTTGCATCTGCGACTCGGAAACGAGCTGGCTTAAGCTTTTCTTAAAACCGTCAATCTGGGTCTTAAAATCCTCCTCCATCGTTTGCGTCGCTTTTTTGAGCGAGTTTACCATTTCGTTTTCAACACGACTTAAAGTCTCGGCAAGTTGGGTCTTATCATGTTCACGAACGAGTTCAATGTCGCGTAAAAACTGAGCTTTGGTTTCAGAACTAAAAAATCTGGTTTCTTTAACCGCCTGGGTCGCATCCTGAGCGGTGGATTTAATAATGTCAAGACTTTTCTGCGTTGCTTCTGCAAGCAGGCTATTTAACTTTTCGCGGATTTCTTTCTCCAAGTCATCATAGTCGGCTTTTAACTTCTGCGTCCGTCGCAACAGTAATAAATTTGCAATTGAGGTCACTCCTAAGAGGACGCCGAGGAGGGCGGCGATAAAGATCATTAAATAAAATGATTCTATGTTGGCAGGCATAGTATTACTCTAGCAGATTCCGGCCGGTCATAACAGAGGGGACCGGTAAATTCATTGCCCGAAGTACGGTCGGCGCCACATCGCTTAAACTGCCGCTACTGAGTTGTTTTCTTGAATGTAAAAGTGCATTGTTGATCGCTATAAATGGCACCGGATGATTCGAATGATAGGTATTTATTGCGCCTGTGTCGGTAGTAAAAAAGAACGACTGGGATGAGTACGTCAAAAGTTGTTCTGCATTACCGTGATCTGCGGTAATAAATACGGTTCCATCCAGGCGCAGAATTTCATCGACTACGGTACCGAGTGCGTTATCCGTATGCTCAAGCGCTTTTATGGTTGCCTCGATATTACCAGTATGAGCCACCATATCAGGATTAGCGAAATTGATTAGGAAAAAGTGATAGAGGCATTTATGCAGGTTTTTTGTAAACACTGAAACAATAGAAGATATTGACATTTCAGGCTTTTTATCATAAATTCGCACTCCCTTTGAAGGAATGATAATCCGGTTTTCTCCCGGAAATGGCGTTTCGCGCAAACCATCAAAATAGTACCCAACCATGGTTTCTTTTTCACTTTCAGCCAAATGCAGCTGTTTTAAGTTACTTCCCGCTACCACTTCGCTCAGCGTCTCGTTAAGTTGAGTAAGCGGAAATGCAATCGCACTTACCGGTAATTTTTTCTGGTATTCCGTCATGGTTACAAAAAACAGGTTTACTAATTTTTTACTTCTGGTGAAGGGCTGTTTATATTGCGTTTCAGTCAAGCTGTTTTTATACGTAGTGTTGAACATAAATTCGCCGACTTGGCTTTTTTCAAAATTTTCCATGGTAAGTGCCATGGTCAGTTGTTTAGCCCGATCAGCTCTGAAATTAAAAAATATCACTGCGTCATTATCAGAAACCAAAATTGGATCTTTTGCTTCGGGCACTAGTAAGGTAGGTTCAATAAACTCATCGCTCACTCCTTTAGTGTAAGCGGTTGAAATTGCCTGTTGCGCGGTTTTGGCTACTTGTCCGTATCCACTTACCAGAAGTTCATAGGCTTTTTGCGTCCGATCCCATAACCCATCTCGATCCATTGCGTAATAACGGCCGCTGATAGAGGCAATTCTGCCGACACCCGAATTTTGTATTTCTTTATCAACCCTTTGCACTAAGCTTACGGCTTCGTGCGGAGGTGAATCCCGGCCGTCGGTAAAGAGATGAAAACCAACACTGGTGATTGAGTGCCGTTGGCATAACCCAAGCAGCGCGTTAAAATGATCAAGTGAAGAATGTACATTACTCAAACCAACCAGCCCCATTATGTGCAGGCGGGAATGGTATTTATTTACATGGGCAATCGCCTGCAAGAAAGCCGGATTTTCAAAAAATGCGCCATCAGCCACTGAATTATCAATTCGCTTTAAACTTTGATAAATTATCCGACCCGCGCCCATAGTCAGATGCCCAACCTCGGAATTACCCACCTCATTGGCTGGCAAACCAACTGACTCGCCAGATGCAATCAGAGTTGTAGTGGGAAAGTTGGCAAAGTAATAGCGTAAGTTTGGTAATTTTGCCCGGCTAATGGCATTTCCTGCTGAATCCGGGGCAATTCCCCAACCGTCAAGGGAAAGTAAAACCACCGGCTTTATGTGGCAGTTACGGCGAGCTGAATTGAAAATGGACAAAAAATCAAACATAAGGAATTTGTTTTTCTATCAAGATTAAATTAATTTAGAAGTAACAACCTTAAACTGCTTATGACATAAAAAAATAATTCCACTAAGCCTAAATCCAATGAAATTTAAATCCTAATTACTTAAAGCGCTAGAATTAAATAGGCGATACCAAATCCAAAAAAGGCAATCACTACCATTAAGAATACCTGAAGTAATACCGTAAATTCTATTTTTCGACTGGCCAGCGGATTGCGGGCAATTGACTCGATACTGGTTCGAGCAATTCTGCCGAAATAGACAAAACAAAGAATAAAAGTAGATACTATAACAAAAGCAGATAATATATATCGAAGTGCTGCTAAAGGTGTTAAAACTGGTGCAGCTAAGCCAGCGCGTAGGGCTTCAAGTAAATTGGAACGCACATCAGTAAATGCAGTCGTGGGATGNNCTTCCCAGGACGTATCCACCCCGATCTGCCCGTTGTCCTACCCCGGCGACTCGGGACGTTGTAATCAGGGTTCCTGTTTCAATAGCCCCATTGACTCCTGAAACCCGTACTACTGCGGTACCTTCGGAAATTACATAACTTGACTCCGGCTCCCGATTTTCCATAATAAACTGGGCGGCCGGACTGGTGGAGACAACGCCAAATATTCCCGATTCGTAGATAATATCACAAAGTTTATAGCCGCTGACTCCCGTACAGACAATTGCGCCGTTGACAATTTCTGGTCCAGTCAGCGGAATTGGGTTGGCAACTCCGGCTGCTTGTTCCTGTCCGTAGACAATTTCTGGAGAATTAGTAAAAACAAAAATAAAAAATATTCCTAGTATTAAAAACCACTTCTTGTTCATATTTAATAACCAACTGAGTTACCCACTATATATAGTAGCAAATTTCGATATATAACCTGTAATTATTAATTAAAGGTCTTAAACTAAAATAGGCTCTTATAAAGTTTTAAAATGATCTGAGGCAATTTTCCTTTTCCTCTGTACTCTTTAATTTGTAAACTACCTAAAACCGTAGTTCAAGTAATTAGTTCTGTCAAGTCCAGGGATATACGCTTGAAAATAAAAATTACTTTCAATCAAAGAATGATAATTTTTTAAGCTTTTTTGTTCTGCTAAACAATTAATTACCGCGAATTCCAAAAACCAGTCCGGCTCTTACAGACTTGTCAGGACTGGACCTAATTTAACGAGTAACTTGAAAGCTCTCTCCTTACAAACTAAGCAAATACTATGATTGTCAGTATGAGTAATACCAATAAAAAGTTTTAGACTATTAGCGTAGAGCTTTACTTTCATAGAGTACCCAAAAAACTAATTTTAGATTCGACTCAAGATTTTATAGAATCTTTGCTAACTTGTGTGTTTCCAAGAATACTCAATAACTCGAGTCACTTCAGTAAGCCTCTAATGAAGAATTTTTTTTATCGCAGATCTGCTCTATTACTTCTTTTAATCTCAAAGTCTAAATAATTACCGCAAAGATTGTCTGCAGTAATTATTTGTCCAGAGTTTTAATATTATTTAGGTACATTGATTAGAAAGCCGTAAGGATAATAAAAATTTATACTTTATTGTTCCTGTGGAATTACACATTTCCCGCAAATATATGTTAAACAGCTACTCATTCTCCGCACTCAAATATTGGACAAAAAAAGTGGACATTTCCCCTTGACAATTGAAGCAAAATATCTAATTATAATATTAGACAAATAAAGCTAATTGTCTAAAATTTCCAAAAGATAATGAAAACCCTGCCCAGCATCCACGCAAACGAGGAAGTTTCAATTCAAGAAGCAGCTGAAATACTTAAAGTTTCAACTAAAACTTTGAGGCGCTGGGAAGAACAAGGCCTCTTAATCCCCACTCGCACCTTAGGTGGACATCGTCGGTACAAACTGTTTGACCTAAATCAGTTTGAAAAACCCGTTCGAAAATTTGCCGTTACCCAATCAATTTCCCCAAATGTCAGTAAAATTGTTATTTCAAGTCAAAAATTATTGAGTCAATCGAGTCAACCTGACCGGGAACATATCCGCAGAGATTTTCGACTTGGTCAGTTTAACCACAGAGTGAACCAACCGAGTCAAAAAATAGAACCAAAAATTCCCGCAAGGACTTTTAAGGCAACCCAGGAAGATTTTTTTAATGAATCGGAAAAAATTCAATTTACCTTTCCTGGCTTGACGTTTATTTCCCGCAAATTTGCTTTTGCGTTAGCTACTTTGATCTTACTGGTTACACTTGGTAACGGTTTTTCAAAATTACCGCAAATTTCAGTCAAAACTCTGGGAGTTTTTCTAGCCGGTTATGATCAAAAAAAACTCGCGGAGATTACGCCGAAAGATTTACCAGCAGTTCTGGCCGACACCACATTCACTGAAAACATCCGTTTTCAGGTAAACACCCCGGCTGTATTTAACGGTAGCGTAACCGTGAATGAGAATTTGACTGTTACGGAAACGATTGCTGTAGATACCGGAACTATAACTACCACAAGTACAACTGCAAATCTTTTTGCTGAAAATGCTACTGCAATCAATTTTGCAACTGAGGCTACAACTCTGGCAATTGGCGGAACTACGGGTCTAACGACCATCAATAATAATCTCAACGTAACAGGTTTAGCTAATGATATTGCCGGAACACTTAATCTTTCCGGAAATACTCTGTCTTCGAGTGCTGATTTAACCATTGATCCGACCGGTGGTGGCGTAAAAATTGGCACGGGCACACCCGGAAGCGTTGACCTGACTGGTGATGATCTCTATGTAACCGGAGATTTTGAAGTTGACGGAACTATATATGGAATAAGTGCAAATTTTTCAGGTACGGCAACTATTTCAACGCTTTCAGTTAACAGCGACTCCTTCACTGACCTGACCGGCACTGGTCTTCAGATCTCAAGTGGTTCACTCCAATCAACCCTTGGCACCACAATAGACACATCAGAAATTACCGACGGAACGATACAGGAAGTTGATCTTGAAGTCACCAACTCCCCGAGCGACGATTATCTTTTATCATACGATGCCGCAACTGCCGGCTTTACCTGGATTACCCAGTCAAGCGCTCGGGGAATTGACGTGGTACAGGAAAGCGATGTCACGATTAATGCTAATACTGCAACTACTCTTGATTTCCTGGGTGGAGATTTTGATTTAAGCGAATCGCCTGACAGCGAACTTAACATTCAATTAGCTGCTAACTTAACCTCAGTTACCGGTGTTGCCGGAAATTTTGATGTCACCGGACAATTAGTAGTTGGTACCTCTGATGCGGTAACGATAACGACTGCCGGAGAAATTCAAATTCCGGCAACTCAAACTTTGCAAATCGGTAGTATTGAACTTAACGATGTCGGTACCAGTAGTACAACTACGGGAGCAACTCTGGTTGGAGTATATGGAACCAACATCACCAATGCTACCTCGGCTACCAATGTTCAAGAAGCTCTTGAAAGCTTAGGAAGTGCCATCGGCGCCGGTGGAAGTTCCAAATGGACTCAGGACACCGGTTTTATCTACCTGACAACTCTTACTAATGATGTGGTTATTGGCGGTAATACTGCCGCCACCGGTTCTTTCTACTTTGATGAAGACGCTGGAAATCTTTATTTGGGAACCAATAGTGCATTAAATGGCACACTGACTCTTTATTCTTCAGGCGCGGTGACTGATCCGACCATTGCCGCCGATGCATCGGGCAATTTAATCGTCACCACCACTACGAACAACTTCACTACAACCACAACAGGTATAAATAGTACTGCAATCGGGGCTACTACTCCCGCAGCCGGAACGTTTACGAATTTAGCCAGTACCGGAACTTCAAGTCTGGGAAATGGCGCCGGCGATACAGTGACAATTGCGGTTTTAACCACTTCCGGACCGGTGATTACCACTGCTGCCGGAGTTTTGTCATCTGAAGCACAACTCGCTGTTGCTCGCGGCGGCACCAATGCGAGCTCAGTTGGATCAGCCGGATCCCTCGCCTATTCAACCGGCTCGGCGTATGCGTTTTCCGCAGTTGGCAGTTCCGGACAAGCAGTCCTTTCAGGAGCAGCCGGTGCACCCACTTTTACAACTGGTACTTTAACCTTGGCTGGTAATTTTGCCACAAGTGGTGCAAACGCGCTCACACTAACAACTTCTGGTACAACAACCGCTACTTTTCCTTCAGGAACAATAACTTTGGCCGATTTGGAGTCAATTCAGACATTCTCAGGGGCCAAAACTTTTACTACGGATACAAACCTTACGTACTCCGGAACTGAAAATCTGGCCATAACTTCAGATTTAGCTGGAGATGTTGATGTTATCTCGCTTATCGGCACTCCATCAGGAACCGCTGGGACTACTTCGGGCCTGGCTATCTCACAAGCTGACTCAGCTAACTCAAATGGTCTTGACAGTGGACTTTTTATAAATAATGCTGATACGAATTTAGCTCTTACAGATGCGATTCTAATTACAAATACAGGAGGAGGCGGTTATACGAATCTACTGAACACGCCTTCAATTGATATTTCCGGTACCGGAGCTATATCCGGTGCAACCGGAATCAGCTCATCAGGCACCATCTCGTTTACCGGACTGACTACCAATGGTCCGGTCTATACGTCCGGCGGCAACGGTACACTCAATTCCGAATCCCAATTGGCAATTGCTCGGGGCGGCACCAACTCAACTGCCACTCCAACTGCCGGTGGTATTAGTTATGGCACAGGCACCGCCTATGCTTTGTCGTTAGCCGGAACATCAGGCCAATGTTTAACCTCGGCCGGATCTGGCACACCAGTCTGGGCTGATTGTGACAGTGCCGCCACCACTCCCTTTACCACCTCAAGCGGAGTAATTACAAAAACTACAATTAATGATTACCTATCTTTACGTTTTGGAGATGCCGCAGAAACACAACTAGAAATTCAAAACACCACAACATCCACTATTCCAACAGCAGATGCCATGGCCATTGACCTGACCGGAGGTACGACTGGAATTGTAACTGATGGACTGGATGGCTTGTATATTGCCGCAGAGTTCGGGAATGGAACGACCAATACCAACTCAGGATTACGAATCAATATTGATCCGGTAAATACTCCCTCAGGAGATGAGGTATTCTATGGTATCAATATTGAAGGCCTAGCTGCCGGAACTTCAGCAACTGAAACTGCTCTTGTCATTGGTTCAAACTGGGATACTGTTTTGGACTCAGCTAATCTGGATATTTCAGGAGCAGGAGCAATCACTGGAGCTACCGGCATTACCTCATCAGGCACCATTACCTTATCTGGTCTGACTGCTTCCCGGGCGGTATTTACCGGAACCTCTTCAGAACTGACTAGCTCTGCTGCTTCATCAGTTTTAGTTGATTCGATTACTGATGAAACCGGGTCAGGCCTCCTGGTATTCGCAACTGCACCCACTGTAACCACTTTAACCGTTTCCTCTGGCGGCGCGGCAATCACCGGCAATTCAACTGTTACCGGCACCTTAACTACAACCGGCAACATCAATGCCAACGGTGGCCTTGACGTCGATGATGCCTTTGTTATCGCAGACGGCGGCGCGCTCACTACTTCTGAAGCTGCGACGTTTAACGGTACAACTACGTTTAACGGCGTCAGTACTTTCAACACCGACACCGATTTCACCCTTGCGGCAACAGAAAATATTGCAATCACTTCAGATTTGGCTGGCACAGTGAATGCATTGTCTTTCATTGGTACCCCATCCTCCACTGCCGGAACCACTCGAGGGCTGTTTATTCAACAGGCCAACCATGCTTCAAATACCAATGGTTTGGATGACGCAATTTTAATTGACAATGCTGATGCTGACCTTGCATTGACTGATGCGGTTGAAATCACAGATTCTGGCGGTGCAGGTTACACAAATTTTCTTAATACCCCTTCAATTGACATTACCGGTGCTGGCGCCATCACCGGCGCAACAGGTTTTAATGGCTTAGTAGTCACGGCTAATGATGGCATTATAACCACCGGCACCTGGAACGGCACTACGATTGCGGTAGCCAATGGCGGCACCGGAGCAACTACTTTAACTTCCAATGGAGTTTTGTATGGCAACGGCACCAGTGCAATTGGCGCAACCACTGCCGGAACCAATGGCCAACTCTTACTTGGTAACACTTCCGCTGCTCCGGCATTTGCCACCATGAGCGGAGATGCAACCATCACTGCTGCCGGAGCTTTAACCATTGCTTCCAACGCTGTAGCGCTCGGTGACGATACTACCGGCAATTATATTGCCACAATTGCCTCAGGCAACGGGGTCACTGTCTCAGGCTCTGGTTCAGAAACAGCTGCTGCCACAGTGCAGTTAGGATCGCTCACCGCCAATTGGAGCCAGACCGGAGCGTTTGACATAGTATTGAATAACGCATCTTCAGAGCTTGGAATAAGAAGTTCAGATGATGCAGCATTCTTCGGTTACTTAGACGTTGGAACTCTTACTGCTGACAAAACCTATGTTTTACCAAGCTTTACAGGTAGCTCGACGAACATTTGTCTTGAAACGGGCAACTGTAGCGGTCTTGGAGGGTCTATTTCAGGCTCAGGTACCTCCGGAGAAGTTTCATTCTTCACAGGCACTTCAGCAATTGGCTCAGAAAATATGTTTGAATGGGACAGCACCAACGATGTCTTAAGCTTGGGTACCGGCTCTGTTGCTGCAGACACCTCAGCCTTACTTGACTTGTATGGTGAATCAGAATATATGGTTTTGAGGCCGGCAGACGTGAGCACAGATGGTGACACGAACAATTCTGCTATCCTCAGACTCCGTGGAACCTATGACTCAGATGTTGCAGTGGGACCCGTAACCTCTTCGAACTTTAATTTCGACATAAGAAACATTATGACTGCAGCAGGCGCTTCCCCGGCTTCCCGACTTGATTTCTTAAATAACAGCGGAGCCCAAATTTTATCTCTTTCAAGCGCCGGTGTGGTCACTGTTCCGGATGCCGGGCTTTTGGATCTTTCAAATATTCTGCATAACGATGCAGCTGTTCAAGGACTAAAACTTCCCCAAAATACAACTCTTACAAATATGAGTACTGACGAAGGGTATCTTGCCTGGGATACTGACGATAACATTCTTTACGCTTACAATGGAAGCTCGTGGCAAAACGTAGGAGGAGCATCAACTACTCTAAAAAATGCTTATGATAACGATGTCGACGGCTCAGACGCAACAATTTCACTACTAGCAGCTGACGATTCAATCGTATTTACTAACCCAACTTCAGCAGGAACGGATTCAGCCTTTATACTTCATCTTAACCAACAAAATACAACCGCAGGCGTGTCGGCTTTAGATATTACTCAAGCATCCAATGCGTTTGATGCAGTAAACATCACTGCGAATTCTATTGATGAAGAAAACGTAATTGATATTTCAGCCACAGGACTCGCAACTGGCAACGCTATAAATGTCGCACTTACTGAGGCCACACTGACAACAGGTCTCTACTTTAGGGCTTATGATAATACTGTCGCAGCCACTGTATTTAGTGTAGGCGAGGATGGAAACACTACAATTACTGGAGCCGAGGACTCAACCATGTTTACTCTCACTGCCGGAGACGCCGTAATTTCTGACGGTTCACTCCTGATCACCGATGATGATGATGCAATCTCGCTTGGAGTCACCAACAATACCGCAACTACGATCGGCGCCGGAGTCAATACTGCCGGAATTGTTGACTTTTCCTCAAGTACCCTTACTACCGGAAATCTTTTAAATCTAGAAGCAAACGCATTGACCTCGGGAATTGCGCTTAATGTCGGGTCAACCTCGACCAGCACTACTGCAATTACCTCAGGAATGCTTGGTTACTACAACTGGAGCCCGAGCGGATCAACTAATATCGTTAAAAGTGGAGATCTATTTAGAATAAACATTGGACAGTATGGTGACGTCACCAATCTCTTTAACGTCACCGATCAGGGCTCATCCCTCTTTCGTGTCAGTGAAGCCCAAATCGAGTCCGCCATTCCCCACGCCTTCACCGCCCCGGGAGACGTCAGCTTTTCCTACGATGCGATTTTTACCAATCAAACTGCCAGTAAGATTGAAGCCTATGGACCGTTTACCATTGAGGCTGGCGAGAGCTTTGAGAGCAACAATCTGACTCTAAAGACTTACAATTCAGGGGATGTTGTAGTTGATATGGGCCTTGGCGGAAGTCTCGACATCTCAACCCTTGCAGGAGTAAGAACAGCTTCGGCAATTGATATCAATGAAAACAACACCACAGGAACGGTTGCCTCACTGACCTGGGACAGCGCAGAAACCCGCGGAGGGTTTATGGATCTTAATTTAACTGGCGCTCTGGCAACCGAACACTTTATTGACTTGACAACTTCGGCCGCATTTACTTCTAACCTCATTGATGTCAATGTCGGAGCCGCAGCTGCTACAGGCGACATAATTAACGTCAGTTTAGGATCAACCTCCCTGGATGGAGGAGCCTTTGTCATAGCTGATGCGGGAGGAGCAAGAACCGATGCTCTAATAGATATCACAACCGCTAATACCGGATCAGCTTCCGACAACGCTGCAATATTTCAAATTAACACCTCCGGTACGCTCAACTCCTTAGCCAATATTATTGACTTGAATATAACAGGAAACGCTGCCTCTAACGCTATAGATCTTACCTACGCAACCGGAGTTGCGACTGGCAATGCGATTGACCTAAATATGGGAACAAATGTCGCAGGTGACGCTTTGAACATTAACGCCGCCGCCACAACTGGTGACTCAATTGACATTACTCCGGGCACAGCCAGAACTTCAGGTGCTGGTCTTAAAATAACAGATGGCTCTTTGGCCGCAGCAGTAACCGGTGATCTCATCCAACTTGATATTACTGGCACCTCAGACACGAACACTCTTGACTTTGATATTTCAGGGGGCAGTGCTGTCTCCGGCAATCAACTTGATATCACTTATTCAAGTGCTGCTCATACAGGAAACGCAATTGACTTAAATATGGGGACAAATGTGGCTGGAAACGCACTCGATATTGCTACAGCAGCTACAACCGGCAATGCGATTGATATCACAACCTCAGGCATTTTCACCAACGAGCTGATTGATATCAACCTGGGAGCTCAAGCTTCAACCGGCGATGTGATTAACATAGATATGGGTTCAACGGCAGTGGCAGCCCAGGCATTTGTGATGTCTAGTTCAGCCGCAGCCACGGTAAATCTGGTTGATTTATCTGCCAGTGCGATTACATCAGGAGACATTCTAAATATTTCTTCAACCTCAACAGCGTTAACGTCTGGCAATTTATTTAGCTCAAGTCTTCTGGCTAACTCAGCTTTTACCGGAGCCCTCAACCTGTTTGAATTTGACCCCACTTCATCAACTACCGCAACCGGCGACATCCTTAGAATCAGCCTGGCGTCTGACGGCAACGTCGCGAACCTTTTTAATATTCAAGATGGTGGCTCTTCTATCTTTAAAGTATCAGAAAGCATCATCACCTCGGCTCTCCCTCATGAGTTCACGGCTGCAGGTGACGCAACCTTTGCATATGACATTAATCTAACCAACCAAACCAGCTCAACCATTGAGTCAAATGGGCCATTCACTATCGCCGCCGGTGAACCAAGCGAAAATAACAATTTGACTCTAAAGACATATGGCACAGGCGCTATAATTATGGACGGCAAGTTCTCTCTTAACAGTCAGGAAACACTCCCCGCAGACGATACTACCCCGTCTGTAGCAGCCGGATCACATTTCCTTGAAAATAATACTACAAACACTGTAGTTACCAATTTCGACAACGGTACAGTTGGTCAAATAATTATCATAGAGATTACTGACACGGATTTTGATGTTACTTGTGGAACCAATATCATTTGCGGATTTACAAACCCACTGACAACTGCAGCTGGAGACGAATTAACATTTATCTTTGACGGAACAACCTGGAACATGATTTCTTATATGAATGTAGGTACTGCGGGTGGAAACGATATAGCTGAATACTTCGTTTCTAACGAAGTACTTGAGTCTGGAACTATCGTCAGCGTGAATGCTGCAACCCCGGTAACAGTGCAGAAAGCGCTCTCAGTCGACGGCCAGCGAACTATCGGTGTTGTTTCAACTGATCCTGGCCAAACTCTCGGAGAGTACTCTGAAAACAGTTATCCAATTGCTCTTGCTGGACGGGTTCCGGTAAAAATTAATCCGAACTCTGCTGCCATTCAAAATGGAGACTTTATCGGAGCATCTGTTACAGCCGGTTTAGGGCAAAAAGCCCAAAGTGGGTATTATATCGGCCGGGCTCTGGAAAACTGGCAACCTAATACTGGTAAAGATACAATCACCATCTTTATCGACAACGGCTTCTACCTCGGTAATATTGCCCAAAACGGCGAGTTCAATAATCAACCACCAGCTCTGGATACCTTAGTTGCACCTGAGGAACCGGTGACTAACACCGCCCAAATCGAACAGCTCGCCTTACAGATGATTGAACACGAAGACCGCCTGTCAGCATTAGAGTCAGCTACCGCTTCGATGTCCGCGCAACTCACGCAACTTGCGCAAATTTCAGAAGCGAGCCAAAGCGCCCAACTCCTTTCATTACTCGATCAGGCATTAAATGTCTTAGGTTCAGCAACTGCCTCAGCGGTATTGCAAGAAGATCTAACCGTGCTCGGCGAAACTACGCTCAGCAAAGTCTTCATCACAGATGAATTGCGGGTGGGACTTTTGAAATTTGACGATATTGACTCAAGCATTGAGTCAATTGCCCAACCCTTAAAACTGCAACCGTCAGCACTTGAAGGCATTGATATTCTCGATGGCGCAATCGTAATTGACAATCAAGGTAACATTGTCAGTACCAAAGAACTTACCGTGCGAAAGCTTAACATCGGGATTGACCCGATGGACAGTGTCATTGCGACGCCGAGCGCCTCCATAGGCGAAGGAATCCTCAAAAAGAATACGCTCACCGTGACTATACCCACAACATCAGTCACCGAAAACTCAAAAGTGTTTGTGACTCCACGGACTTCTACAGGAGGTCAATCGCTCATCATCGATGAAATCATCCCCGGCGAATCGTTCTCAGTTCGGATTGAACAAACGTATCTCCAGAATATTAAATTTGATTGGTGGATAGTGGATAAAGTAGCGTCCAATTAGTCATATATGTCAAATATGTCATATTCGTCAAATCAAGTTATCCCTCCCCACGGGGGCTACAAAAAACTAATGTTATACCAGATGGCCGAGATCGTATATGATCTGACCGTCAAATTTTGTAAGTCCTATATGTCCTATTCGTCCAATAAGACCTATACGCGGACCTATGACCAGATGATCCAAGCCGCACGCTCGGGCAAACAAAATATAGCCGAAGGATCGATGGCTTCGGGCATTTCTAAAAAGACTGAACTCAAACTGATCGGAGTCGCCCGCGCCAGCCTGGAAGAGCTTTTAGTTGACTACCAGGATTTTCTGAGGACCAAAGATCTGAAGCTCTGGGGCAAAGATGACCCCCAAGCGCAAGCCGTTAGACGGCTTGCCTATAGGTCTAATAAGTCATATAAGACCTATACGACCTATTTGAAAAGCGCTGAAAGCGCTTCTAACTGCCTGATTTGCCTCATCCACCAGACCAATTATTTATTGGACAAACAACTAGCAGCCTTGGAAAATGAGTTCCTCGAAAAAGGTGGTTTTACAGAAGCATTGTATCGTGCTCGAAGAGCACGAGTGTAAGTCATATTTGTCTTATGCGTCATATACGTCCTATCAGTCTTATTCGTCATATTCGCCTCCGCACCTGGGTCGCCTTGGGCGTGCTTATTGTGCTTGCCCCACTGGCCTTCTTCACACTTTACCAGCCCCAAACAGGGGAAGCGGCATGGTATAACCAAAGCTGGGGCTTTAGAAAAAAAATCACTATTGATAATACAAAGGTATCCGGATCCGCCGACCATACCAACTTCCCGATTCTCATTAATTCAACTATCCCTGAGTTGGCTTCTCTCGCTCAATCGGATGGTGACGACATTTTGTTCACCAGCGCAGACGGCTCCACCAAACTGGACCACGAAATTGAAAGCTATACTTCAGCATCTGGAAAGTTAATCGCCTGGGTAGAAATCCCGACACTGGATTATGATAACGATACTGTAATTTATATGTATTATGGAAATGCAGTTGCAACGACCCAGGAAAATGAAACAGGCACCTGGGCCGGCGGCAACTACGTGTACGTGCACCATCTTGAAGAAGGAGACAGCACAACTACAGACTTTTATGATGATTCTACCACTAACGACCTGGATGGCACCCTTACCGATGCAGACGCAGATACCACATCGGTAACCGGACAAATTGACGGGGCACTGGACTTCACCGGAGATCCCGATGTAGATAGCGTCCTTGTTAAGGATAACGCGCTCTTAGATCTTAATCCCGCGACAAGCTACACCTGGGAATTCTGGTTAGCACCCGATGTGTTTACTGAGTGGCAAAGTCTCTATGTTGCAGATGACATAGACATTGACTACATCCAATTCTATGTTCACACAACAGCTGATACAGCCTGGGGCGCGGTTACTGCAGGGGTCTCGGTCGGGTGGATAGATTCAGACGGTGACAAAACTTACCGGCATACAAACAATAGCGTACTTACAGCCGGAACTTTGGCACACGTTGTGGTTGTGTATGATAGTTCACAACTCCAGGCAAGCAGATGGCGAATTTATATCAACGGTACTGATCAGACAAATACTTCAGATACTAATTCAAGCGGCACAATAGACACTATTGGTACAACACAGACAGAAATCGCCGAAGGGAATGGGGACTTAAATTTTAATGGGAAAATTGACGAAGTAAAGTTTTCTAACTCTTTACGCTCTGCCGACTGGATCGCCACTGAATATAACAACCAGTCCTCACCTTCTACTTTTTACTCATTCGGTGATCAAAATACTAAGAATAAGCCGATAGTGTATTGGAATTTAGATGAAGGAGTGGATAATACTTGCCCGGGTGGCGAAGATGCTTGTGATAGTTCTGGTAATTCAAATGATGGAGCTTTTGGTGCAACTACTGCAGCTCCTGCCTGGCAAACTGAAGATAAATGTGTCAGCGGTAAGTGTCTATTGTTTGATGGCACTGATGACACAGTTACTGTAGCAAATACCGTAACAGGTGTTCAGAGCGTGAGCTTTTGGGTGAAAGTTCTATCAACTTCAACTACACAAGAACTACTTGACCTTAATGCCACTGACTACTTCACTTCAGTATCAGGGACTGTAACAGTAGCTGGCTTTGGTACAGATACTATATATGTTGATGGTATAAGTGGAGCAACAACACTCACCGCGAACCGCTGGCACCATGTGGCGGTTACGAGTACAACTGGTTTCTCTGCCTCAGCAATAACCATTGGTAATGTATCAACCAACTTCGGCAATATTTTCATGGATGAGGTGAGACTTTTCGACACTGCCCTCTCAGCCGCGCAGGTGAAGAATGAGTTTGCAGGTGGGGCTGTGGTATTTGGTGCACAAGACACAGACTTTCTCAATCAAGGGTTGGTTGGCTACTGGAGAATGGAAGAGGCAGGGGACGCAACACGATTAGATTCATCTGGAAATGGCACTACATTAACTGAAAGTGCCTCAGATACAGTTGCCCAGGTTGGTGGCAAATTTGGCAATGCCGGGGATTTTGAATTAGGTGATACTGAATATTTATCGGTTGCGGACAACGCGGTTTTATCAATTACCGGCAGTCTGACTTTAAGTGCCTGGATAAGACCAGAAGCAGTTACTTCCGGAACATTTAACATTATTGCCAAGTGGGGAGGCAGCACTGACAGTTACCGCTTAGCCTCTATTGCGGATGGGACAAACCATGAAATACGTTTAGAGCTTGAATCCGATAATAATTACCAAGAAACCACTAGCTCAAATTTAGTGGCTTCCACTTTCTATCATGTAGTTGGAGTCTACGACGTTTCAGCGGCGACTGCAAAAATATATATCAACGGTGTTGAAGCAACAAGCTCAACCACAGGAACTATCCCCTCTTCAATCACAGATGACGCGGGAGCATTCAGCTTAGGAGCTGAAGATACTGCAGGAACCCCTACTGGTTACTATGACGGATATATTGACGAAGCCCGTATCTACAACCGCGCCCTCTCCTCTGGTGAAGTCAAAGCTCTCTACAACTGGGCGCCAGGGCCGGTTGCTTATTACAATCTTGACGAGGGCACAGGCACTTCTTCCGTAAATGATCGCTCAGGTAATTCAAATACAACCACAATGACCGGCACCATGACAGCAGAAGACTGGGTTCCTGGAAAATTCGGAAGTGCGCTGGACTTTGATGGGAACGATGATGCGTTAACCATCGCAACCGCAAATGATAGTCTTGTTAACTTTAATGGAGGTGAAACCTTCAGTGGTTCAGCCTGGGTTTATGTAAAAACTATGCCGGGCTCAGGAAATCAGGATGCAATTATTACCAAATGGGATGAAACAAGTACGCTTCGCGGATATCGCCTGATTGTTGAAAATGATGATGCAGATACTACCGGAAACTTCCAGATTGATATATATGATGAGTCCGCAGATCAAACGATTTTTGCCACCGGCGCAAACGACACAGTGTCTACTAATACCTGGTACCATATTGCTTTTACTTTTAATGGTGGTGTGGCAGGCGCTGCCGGAGATTTGAAACTTTATACCAATGGTATACTGACTAACGAAAACTCTGCCAACACTAGCTTTTTAGGGCTTGAGGATGTGGCAGTTGATTTTAGCATTGCCGACTATGATGTAACCGACGCAGTTGCCAATAACACCGCATTCACCGGTATTACAGATGAAATTCGTGTTTATAACTACATTCGCACTTCCCAACAAATCGTTGAAGACATGAATGCCGGGCACCCTGCAGGCGGCTCCCCTATTGGTTCACAGGTAATTGACTGGCATTTTGATGAAAACGCCGGCACCACTGCCTATAACTCAGTTGAAAGTGGTACAAACGGCACACTCAACAGCATTACTACTCCGGCAACAGCCACCTCCGGCTGGACTGAAAGCGGTAAATATAATGGTGGAATTCTCTTTGATGGCTCAAACGATAAAGTAGTGATCGTAACTGCATCAGATGCTAATGTGGACTTTAATGGTTCTGAACCTTTCTCTCTCTCAGCATGGATATACTCCACTACTGTACCACCTACAACTACTGATGAAGATTTGATAATTGGCAAATGGGATGAAACCAGCTCTTTACGACAATATCGAATGTTTTTGGAAAACGATGATACTGATTCAACCGGGCATATAAGAGTTGAGGTCATGGATGAGTCTACTGCAGGCAACGAGATACTTTCTGCTGTTTCAGCTAACGACTCGATCACCCAAAACACCTGGTACCATGTTGTAATGACATTTAATGGAACGGTGACTGGAGCAGCAGATAGCCTGAAAGTATACATTGATGGAACCCAAAGAGGCACAAACTCGGCTAACGCCAGTTTCCTGGGGATTGAAGAATTAGGCTCAGACTTCACAGTTGGGGATTACGATGCCACAGACTCTGATGGCGACTTGGATGCATTCACCGGCACCATAGATGAAGTGCAGGTTTATTCCGGCGAACTCACTTCTGACCAGGTAAAAATTGTCTACGCTGCTAATTCAGCCTCGAATTTTGGTGTGGGAACTGATGAAAAAGCAACAACTTATGGCGGCCCGGGTGGCAACCCGCCCATCCGCTACTACTCATTCGATGAAAACAAAGACAACAGTTGCACTGGTGGTGAGGATGCTTGCGACAGAAGTGGCAATGATTATGATGGCACCTTCAATGGTAATGCTACATTTGCTCCAGGTAAGTATGGCAGCGCGGTTACTCTTGATAACAATGGGGATTATGTAGATATGGGCGTCACTTTCCCTACCACCACTACTGCCTTCACTGTTTCTGCTTGGATTTACCCCACTAGCCTTACCGGTGGGAATGAAATCATTTGTAATAGCGGTTCTGCCTATTTCTGTCTCTACCTTAGTGGTAACCAGCTACGCTTTTGTGCAGACGGAACTATATGTACGGCAGAAGCATTTACCAACTCTTCAATATTCACGCTTAACCAATGGCAACACATCGTAATGACATATAACGGATCAAATGCGTATACATTTTATGTAAATGGGATTAATCAGACAAGTGACTCTACAACTGGCGCACGAAGCGAAGCAACTCAAGGATCCCTGTATATCGGAGCAGATGTCACTGGCAGTAGCTGGTTTGGAGGCAAGGTGGATGAGGTCAAGTGGTATGACTATGTTTTATCCAGTACCCAAATCCAGTATGAATACAACCGTGGTGAACCTGTGGCTCACTGGAAGTTTGATGAGTGTACAGGTGGTACTGCGTATGATAACTCTAAAAATGCAAATGGTGCTGCAGGCGGTAAAGACGGAACCCTCTCGGGTGCAACTGCACCCAATACTGGTAACGGCGATTGCACAACCGTAGACACAGCCACCAAGTGGTACAACGGTGCAACCGGCAAAAGAAATGCCAGTTTGGACTTTGATGATGTGGATGACATTGTGACTGTAACGGATAATAGTGTACTTGATCTGACTTCCGGGCTCTCCATCTCTGCCTGGGTAAAGACCTCGGCTGATGAGGCAGATAATGTGGTTGTTAGCAAAGGTACTTCATATGAAATGGGGGCGGATGCAAGTGGAAATCTATATTGGGATGGGGTTGGTGCCCAGGCAGATGATGGCAGTGCAAAAGTAACTAGTGGAACCTGGCACCATATTGTGGTTACCAATGACGATACTACTGTGACTTACTATGTAGATGGAGCTTCCACTGGCACCGATGCAGCCGGCATTGATACGGACAACGCAACCAATTTAATTATTGGTGGAGACGGCACCAATTTCTTTGATGGTCTAATCGATGACGTGAGAATTTTCAACTACGCCCTCTCGGCTAAACAAATATTAAATATTATGAATGATGGCGCCTACAGATGGGGCCCGGCTGAAGGGAGCCCTTGAGCAAGATGTCATTCCCGCGTAGGCGGGAATCTATACAAATAAAAATGAATATAAAAATACAAAACAATAAGGCAGGTTATGAGTATCTTTTGGCATACAAAATAACAGTGCCGATATACGACTATACTGTAGAATTCTGCAAGCGGTGGATTGACTATAAATCGCGTACTAAAGATCAAATGGAGCAAGCTGCCAGAAGCGGCATGGTAAATATTGCCGAAGGCCACCAGCAAAAAAGCCTAGCCAGCTATATAAAACTAGTTGGAGTCGCTGCCGGCAGCCAGGAAGAACTACTCAAAGACTACCAGGCATTTGCCAGGCAACAGCGGCTTCCCATTTGGGAAAAAGACAGGATAGTAAGGGAAGTAAGAGAACTAGGGGAAGTGTGGGATATCATCAAAAAATCCCCCACCCTCCCTAACTCCCCTGACTTCCCCTCCCTCCCCAAAAATCCTGAGGTAGCGGTGAACCTGATGATCACCCAGGTAAACCAAGCCTGCTATCTGCTCCACCGGCTGGAAACTGCACTAGAGCAAAAGCACACCCGCGAAGGCGGATATACTGAGCAGCTACTTAAAAAAAGACTGGAATACAAATCTAGATATGGCTAAAAAAACACCATTTTTTATTAGTCTTATTCGTCATATACGTCTTAGGACTTGGATCGCCACTGGAATTATAGTGATCCTTGCCCCGCTTGCCTTTGCCATGGTCTACGGCGTCTTCGGCGCCCTTGGCGGCAGCAATGTAAATCCAGTTGCTGTCTGGCATTTTGACGAAGGAGTAGCTAATACTTGTACCAATGGTACTGATGATGCGTGTGATTCATCGGGTAATGGCAATGATGGAGCATTTGGAGCCACCACTGCAGCACCAACTATTCAGACAGAAGATAAGTGTGTGAGTGGGAAGTGTTTGTACTTTGATGGGAGTAACGATACGGTAACAGTGGCGAATACGGTTACAGGAGTACAGAGTGTGAGTTTTTTTGTAAAAGTAATGTCCACTTCAACTACACAAGAGATACTTGATTTAAATGCCACTGACTACTTCACTTCAGTCTCTGGAACAGTAACAGTAAATGGCTTTGGTACAGACACTATATATGTAGACGGTATGGCGGGTTCGACTTCACTCACCGCGAATCGCTGGCACCATGTGGCAATTACCAGTACCACCGGTTTTTCTGGTTCGGCAATTACGATAGGCAACGTATCAACCAATTTTGGTAATGAGTTTCTGGATGAAATAAAACTCTTTGATTCAGCTCTCACTGCAGCCCAAATCAAAGCCGAATTTGCAGGAGGGGCAGCTGTCCTGGGTACTCAAGACACCGATTTTCTTACACTCGGTCTGGTAAGTTACTGGCCCATGGATGAGCGCACAGAAAACACCTGCACAGGAAGTGTAAATGATTTTTGTGATAAATCAGGCAGCGGTGAAGATCTCTCTATGCCAAGTACTACAGATTTTTCAGCCAGTGCAAAATTTGGGTTTGGACTTAGCCTGGATGGGATAAACAATGACGATTATGCAGCTGATACAGCGTACGGCAAAATATCAGCAACAAAGAGATGGACGGTGTCTGCCTGGCTCAACACAACAGATACACAAGCGTATTTAGTTGATTCCAGAACTTCTAACCAGAATGGAATTGGTATTTACACGGACGGAGCTAATACTCTAAAGATTTTTGTAGACCACAGCGGGACACTGGATAAAGATTATTCTTATACGTATGCAGCCATTGACGACGGCGTATGGAACCATATAGTGTTAACCCGCAACGCTGATAATTCCGTAACTTTATATATTAATGGTGTAGCCCAAACACCAAGTACTACCACTACGGACAATGATATTTCCGTCAGCTCTGATACCTGGAGTTCAATTACAATCGGAGCCAGGCATTCGATAGACGGAACATATAACTTGGCAGGTGAAGTTGACGATTTCAGAATATATAACCGTGTCCTTACCCCTGCCGAAATTAAGTCTCTCTATAGTTGGGCACCTGGACCGGCTAACTATTGGAATTTAGACGATACGGTATCCGGTGACGCACAAACTCTGATTGATCGTTCGGGAACAGGTAGTAATATGACTACAGTTGACGGAGCAAATAATTCTGGAATGGATTGTAAAGTTAGCGGGAAATTTGGTAAGGCCTGCGACTTTGATGGAGTTGATGACTACACAGATGCCGGCAGTATCACCGCCCTCACCAGTACACAGGCTTTTACAATAAATTTCTGGATGAATCCGGAGACTCTCGGCACTAAAGACGGTATTGTTACCCAGTGGGTCAACGATGCTTCCGCCTCAACTGGAAATATAATTGCGATGCGAACTCAAAATGTAGCTTCTGATGAAGCATTTGTTTTTGTGGGAAGCGGTTCGGACGACGGGGCTAATTATATGCAAACCTCAGACCTAGATCTTGTAGTAAATACCTGGCAGCATATAACTCTTGTTTATGATGGTACTGCAACAATTAAATTAAAAATATACAAAAATGGCACTCAGATTACTGCTACTGAAAATGGCACCATCCCAGGCTCATCAAACACAGCTACCAGCCAGACCTTTTCTCTTGCCGAAACAATCGATACTGCCACTCAAAATTATTTTGACGGCAAAATAGATGATGTCAGGATTTACGACTATCCCAGAACCCAACAACAAGTAGTTGAAGACATGTCCGCCAAAGGCGGATCCGCCTTTGGCGGAAACGCCGGGCCAATCGTTCACTGGAATCTTGATGAACAATATGGCACTATTGCAAATGATGCTGTGGGTAATGAAAATGGAACAGTTGATAGCAACTTAACCTGGTCTACTCAAACTAACTGTAAAATAAACGGTTGCCTGCTTTGGAACGCGGCAGATGAGGAGGTTTTGATAATTGATGCCAATGATGCTGATATTAACTTCAATGGAGCGGAAGAGTTCAGTGGTAGCGCTTGGGTCTACATAACAACAATTCCGGCTGCAAATAATCAGGATGCAATCATTGCCAAGTGGGATGGAACCACGGCAAGCGCTGATGCCTACAGACTTGTCGTTGAAAACGACGCCAGTGGAGGTGCAACTGGTAACTTTCAAGTTGATGTAATGGATGCCTCTGCCAGCCAGGTAATCTCTGCCACTGGAGCCGATAACACAGTAAGCGTAAACACCTGGTACCACGTTGCCTGGACGTTCAACGGCGGCCAAGCAGGTGCAGCAGACGACCTTAAACTGTATGTTGATGGAGTATTTGTCGACGGCAATGCCGCCAATGCAAGTTTCCTGGGCCTGGAAGACGTGGCTACTGACTTCACAGTTGGAGAATATGATGCCACAGATACAGAGGCAAATAACACCGCCTTTACCGGCTACATTGATGAGGTAAAGCTATATGCCTCAAAGCTCACCACAGAGCAGGTTAAGATAGACTTCAATGCCGGGGCAAGCACCAATTTCGGAGTGGGCACCAATGAAAAAACAGATGTAGTGGATGGAGCCGGAAGCGCTCCGGTCGGGTACTGGCCTCTGGATGAAAATACCGGCACTTCTACAACGTATGATAAATCAGGAAACGGAAGAGATGGAACACTCACCAGTATCACCGAATCAAGTTGGATGCCTGGAAAGTATGGGAGCGCTTTGAATCTGGATGGCGCTGCTGATTTTGTAGATATTGGCACCGGTCCATCCACAGTAAATACCGTTACTTTCTGGGTCAAACCAACCACAACCACAGAATATTTTGTCAATTTAACCAGTACCACCGATTATATTTGGTCAAATGCAGGAACAGTGACCGCAACTGGCCTTACTTTACCCACAATTTACGTAGATGGTATTCAAACGACAAGTATCACAACTGGTACATGGCACCATGTGGCTGTGGTCGACTCCAGCGCAGAGAACGCAAGCAATCTTGATATTGGCCGGACTCAGGATGCAAATTATCTGGAAGGGGTGGTCGATGAGGTAAAACTTTTTGACTATGCCCTTACTCCAGCCCAGGTAGCTTACGAATTTAATCGTGGGGAACCAGTAGGTTGGTGGAAGTTTGACGAGTGCACCGGCGCAAATGCATATGATTCAGGTTCTGGAGAGAATAACGGCACTATAACTCCGGGGGCTTCAGGTAATACTGCCACCGGAGACTGTAATTCCGGGATATCAACTGAGATGTGGGATGATGGCTCGACGGGGAAATTCAATGGTTCACTCGGATTTGACGGCGCAAATGATTATGTCACCATGGGAGACCCGACAGACGGATCACTTGATATTGATGCGAGTACAAATCTTACTATGTCAGCCTGGATCAAAACCAGCGACACGAGCGGAACTTACCATACTATTATGGAAAAAGGCGGTTTTGCCGCAACCACATTCAGATATTCAATTTTTCAACATAGCGATGGAAGCGTGTATGTGTACATTTCTGATAACTCTACTAATCAGAATTTTGCAAGCCAGAACTTTACTATAACTGATGGAGCCTGGCACCATGTTGCTGGCGTCGTCGACCGCACAAACACCCAGCTAAAAATATATATCGATGGCAAACTCAATAGAAGCGCTACTCTCACCGTTACGGGAACATTCGCCAATAGCCTCAACTTCAACGTCGGTTCCAACGATGCCGGGCCAACTACCTTTCCCTTTAACGGGTTAATTGACGATGTGAGGGTCTATAACTACGTCCTTTCAGCCGACCAGATTAAAAAGGCGATGAATGAAGGTAAAAGTGTGAGGTTTTAGGTTGCAGCTGAATCTTTCAAGGCTAATTCACATATTTAGACAGCAGTACCAATCAATAATTCCCGTATCACTCATAACTTTTGACTGCTATTGTTGCATAAATTAATTATTTTCCTAAATTTTTTTAGCGCAACTTTCCTTAAACTTTTCCTGAAACTAATAAAAACAATCTGCAGAATTGTTTCAGGAAAATAGAGCAATCTATATAAATAGACATCATAGGTCTTTGCGTTAATAAAGAGTTGTTGAAGTAATCTATATATAGTAATTCGGGAATATATCTGCGTTAATAAACTTTACGATATGCCTGATTTTGAGGCGAAACTAGGTGTTAAAAAATTTTAAGACAGTAGTTTTTGAGTTTAACGATTTTTTTACCGTATAGCTTCATTTTTCATGATTTAGTAGAAAACGTCTACTTGTTTCCCATCAGTAACTACTTGAATCGTACTTTGCTTTTGCGTCGTTAACACTTCTCCGTATTTTTGCAGTTGAGTCAAAACTATATCAGCCGGGTGGCCATAGCTATTTTTCCCTACGGAAATGATTGAAAGCCGGGGTGTAAGTTGATTGAGAAAGTTTTGGGTGACTCCGGTCTTTGATCCATGGTGCGGAACTTTTAAAACGTCTACATTTTCCGGTAAATTTTTTGTTACATTATATTTTTCGAATAACTCCTGGACTTGACTGTCTCCGTCACCGGTAAATAAGGCATCAAAGTTACCATACCTCAGATTAAGGTACAAGGAAAAAAAGTTTAAATCTTCATCAGTACGTAACCCTTCTAACCGGTCTTTAATACTATATTGCTCACTTAATTCAGAAACCGGAAATAATTCTTCTAACCATTTTATTTCCGGCCATAAAACGCTGAAGGTTGCGTCCTTAAAATCAATCACATCTCCAACTTTGAGGTAACTGACTGGTATTTTTTTGGCATGGATTGTTTCGGCAAGTTCGTGATATCCTTCAATAGAATGACGTATCGGAGTACTACTAAAGTGTAAAACAGTATATCTTTTTAGTACATCGATCAGCCCTTGCAAATGATCTTTTTGCGGATGAGTGAGTAAGACGAGGTCTATAGTCCGATCATAAAATGGCATGTATTTGCCCAAACATGCAAGTATTTTTCCGTCCGGTCCGCCGTCAATTAACACATCTGCCTGATTTGGTAATCGAATATAGATACCATCCCCTTGCCCGACATCACAGTAGTAAATATGCAGTTTGCCATCCGGAAACTGGAAAATTATTAATACTACCAGACAAAAAACCACAAACAGGCAGTAAGTAATGAAGCTTTTTCTTGTCATTTTAAACTACAAGTTAGACTAACCCTATTTTGTCATTGCGAGGAATCCCGGCGTGGCGGGATGACGCGGCAATCTCGGTGGTAACGGGATTGCTCCTCCGCCAGCTAGCGGATCGCAATGACAGTTTAAACCAGAATTAATTCCATAACTCATGTTACCAGTTGAAACTTGCAAATGGTATTTGTGCGGTAAGTTGTACTACTAGCAAAAGAAAAGAAACCGGCGCATAGGCGAGAAAACCTGCCAGAATCCCGAACGGTTCCCAGATTAAGCCTGCAAGTACGGTGAGAAAGCCGAAAATCATGATTGGACTAATGGTCCAGGCAATTAAAACGTTTGCAACCGGAGCGACTAGTGAAATCCGGTGAAAGTGATACAAAATCAGTGGCGTTGTAAAGAGTTGAGCTGAGAGCGTAGTTTGTAAATTAAACTTGAAATAGTGGAATAATTGGTGCCTAAGACCAGACTTTTTCATTGTTTCTTTGGGACCAAAGAGTAGAATACCTAATGTGGCAGCCACAGAGAGTTGAAATGAACGATCTTCGATAAATTGTGGGTTAACAAATAGCATCATTGAAACAGTAAAAAATAGAGTTAGCAGACTCCATGATTGTTTGCCAAAGTATACGGAAAATAATATCAAAGAGGCCATAATGGCAGCCCGGATAATCGGCGGCTCAAAACCAACAAACCAGACATACATCCCTATTGCCAGTAGAGTTAACAGAATCGAAGTTTTTCTTCCAAAAATTAACAGCACTTCGGAAAGGAATGCAGTCAAAATAGCTATATTTTGGCCTGATAAAACTACTACATGAATCGTTCCGGTCGTTATTAATGCTTCATATAAATCCCGAGGTAACTGGGTCTGAACCCCAAACAGTATTCCCAGAAGCAATCCGGCCTGAGGTTCCGGCAACAACCTGCCTATCAGATCAATAAAAATTGAAAGCATGGACAAAAGTTTCAGTAGGTAACCAGGACTCCCTTATTTTTTTCAAAGGTAGTTTTATTGAGAATTTTTTTACTTAAGAGTTCGTCAACTGACTGATACGGCCGGTTAGAAATAATTTTGGCTGCGGTCACTTCCCCAATCCCCGGCAGACTCTCGAGCTCTTTTTCTGAAGCTGTATTAATATTCACACTCGTACCTGTGGCAGTTACTACCGTTCCTGCTACTTGAGGTGTTTCTGCTTTCGTCGACCGTATCTCATTCTTTTTGGGAATGTAGAGTTTTGACCCGTCTGTAAGTTTTTGGGCTAAATTTAGTTGCCTACCTACCCACTCTTGATCTGCTTGACTGGATAAACCCCCGGCTTTATCTAAAGCGTCCTGTACTCGACTATCGCTGGGTAATGTATATAACCCGGGCTTTTCTACTGCTCCGGAAATATCCACGGTCACAGAAGTTGCCATCTGCGCCGAAGCTGTTGACTCAGAGGCAGAAAAACTGAGCTGGGGTTTAGAATGGTAATAAAGGAAAATCCGTAACCCAACGATTAGAATAAGCAAGCCAAAAGCGAGAATAAGAAACGGAAGCTTGTACTGCTCCCAAATAGCTACTTGACCTGGAGCTTCTTCTTCGGCCATAGCTCCATTGTTAAAAAGCGCTAGTAAGAAGTCAATGGAGAAAATGAATTCCCTCTCCTTAATAAGGAGAGGGATAGGGTGAGGTCGTAATGTTTATATCCCTAATCCTTGACTACGAAATTAATTAGTTTTCCCGGAACAAAAATAGTTTTATTAATTTGCTTACCAGCAAGCCATTTGGCAACTTTAGCACTCTGTTTTGCTGTTTGCTCAATCAACTCCTGATCATTTGCATTTTGAATTGACAGAACAAGCGAATCACGTAGTTTTCCATTGACTTGAATAACTATTGTAATGCTCTCCTCTGCTATTTGTGTTAGGTCATACGTTGGCCATGGTTGCAAGTGAAGAGAGTTCTTTGTGGTCATTGGGATTTGGTCATTGGGATTTGCAACGCGTAAGCGTTGGTATAATTCTTCAGCCATGTGCGGCGCAAACGGCGCCAGAAGTTTCAAAAAATCAATAACTGCTAGGCTATTCATCTCAGTTGCATGATCCATCCACCAGTTCACCAATTCCATGAGTTTGGCAATTGCGGTATTGTAACGCAATTTCTTCATGTCATCAGTAACTCCCTTGATCGTTTTATGGAGTAATTTTGGCCTATCATCATGTGCCACAGTTAATTGTTCCTGACTTAATTTGGCATTTGTACTCACCAATCGCCAGACTCGAGATAGCCATCTATACATCCCGGCAATACCGGTATCAGTAAAATCTCCACCCTGATCAAACGGACCTAAAAACATAAGATAGGTACGGAGCGTATCAGCGCCATATAATTTAATGTACGCATCCGGTACCACTACATTGCCTTTTGATTTACTCATTTTGGCCCCGTCTTTGATGATCAGTCCATGTGCGTAAAATCTCTGAAACGGTTCATCGGCATTGTAATCGTCGCTAAGGCCTTCATTTTCGAGCGGGATGTACCCCATGTCACGTAATACCATCCAGACAAACCGGGCATAGAGTAAGTGCAAAACCGTATGCTCAGCTCCACCGATATACGAGTGAACTGGCAGCCAGCGTTTTGTGATTTCAGTGTTCCAAGGTAATTCTGCCTTGTCATCCCGAGCGAAGTAGAGGGATCTCATTTCACCTGCTGTCGTTGAATCAGATTCCTCCACGCTCCGCCTGCCGGCGGATTGGTCGGAATGACTGTTAACACTGGGATACCGCAAGAAATACCACGAACTATCTAAAAAGGTNNACGAACTATCTAAAAAGGTATCACATACATCTGTTTCCCGTACAGCTGAGTTGCCGCAATGCGGACATTTGGTGTTATAAAATGAAGGTACGCCAGCTAATGGTCCTCTACCCGTACCACTTGGCCGCCAGTTTTCAACGTCAGGAAGTAACACCGGAAGTTGATCCTCTGGCACCGGATACCAACCAACAGCCCATGCGATGTCATTCCGAGTCCCGCCTGTCCTCATTATTTCTAATGAAGACGGGATCGAGGAATCTTTTACATCCCAACCTTGAGGTGAATAAGATTCCTCCGCTCTCCGCCAGCCGGCGGATCGGTCGGAATGACGGGAAACTGTAAACCAGCTCTTTCCCTTTGCACACTTCTCGCAGTAAATCATCGGAATGGGCGCGCCCCAATAGCGTTGCCGGGAAATTAACCAATCTCGTAAGTGGTAATTAGCTTCGCACTTACCCCACCCTTTTTTCTCGAGGTATTCCATTACTGTGTGAATTCCTTCCTGAACCTCCATCCCGTCTAAAAATCCTGAATTTATAAGTCTACCTTCCTTTTCCTGAACTTGCTCAATCTGTGTAATTTCGGATCGATCTCCATCAGCAGCCACCACTACCCGTTTAACCGGTAAGTGCATCGTTTGCGCAAATTCAAAATCCCGTTTGTCATGTCCTGGAACCCCAACTACCGCTCCGGTCCCCACTCCCCAAACCACAAAATCAGAAACCCAGATCGGCAAACGTGCATTATTCAATCGGTTAATTGCATAGGCACCGGTAAATACGCCTGACTTCTTTGCTCCCTCGGCAATCCGTTCTTGTTTACTTTTCTTCTTAGCTAATTCGATGTATTTATTTATTGTTTGTTTATATTCTGAGGTAGTTATCTGAGACGCGAGTGGATGTTCCGGTGCGATCACAATAAAGGTAGCACCAAAATTAGTATCCGGTCGTGAGGTCCAGCACACAACTTCCTGTGGAGAATTTTCTACCGGATAATGAATATTTATGCCTGTCTTTTTCCCAATCCAGTTTCTCTGACCTATTTTGATCTTTTCTGGCCATTTAAATGATGGTTTGTAGGTATTTTGTAATAGTCGATCAGCGTACGCCGTGATGCGGAAAAACCACTGTTCAAGTTCTTTTT
>DQGR01000043.1 GCA_003524845.1 Patescibacteria group bacterium | reverse complement strand
CCCCCCGTGGTTTTTGCAATGAGGCGACAAAAATCCCCAACCCAATCCAGGTCGCAATTAAAGAACTACCCCCGTAGGAGACAAACGGTAACGTAATTCCGGTAATCGGCACCACTCCGATATTCATGCCCACATTTATAACCACGTGCGCAAACAACTGCATAAAATAACCGGCGCCATACAGAAACGCGAACTGGTCAACACTGCGCCGGTTAACTGCTTTGAGTATGCGCCAAAACAAAATAAAGAAAACTAATAGCAGTACGAGACTGCCTACAAACCCGAACTCTTCGGTGAACGTGGCAAAAATAAAATCAGTGTGCCGCTCAGGCAAAAACCTGAGCAGTGACTGGGTTCCCCGGCCAAACCCCCGACCAAACAGCTGCCCGCTGCCAACCGAAATCATCGATTGCAACGCATTATAACCTGCGCCACGCGGATCAATGAACGGGTTTAAAAAAATGGCAATCCGTTGCCGTTGGTAATCTTTCAAAAACCCATGAAATACCGGCAATAGTCCACCGAATAAAATGCTGGCTCCGACAATATAGCGCAGCGGCAATCCCGCCATCACCATCATCCCTACCCACATGCAGCTATAGACAATGGCGCTTCCCAAATCTGGTTGCCTAAAAATAATCAGAAATATGAGAGTGAATAAGCCAAAGTGAATGCCTACTCGCTTTATGGAAGTCGGCGGATACTGGATCAGAAAACTGGCAGTATAGAGTAAAAATAAGGGCTTAACAAATTCAGTTGGCTGCATGCGCAACCCGAAAATCTCAATCCAGCGCGTGGACCCGCGGACCACCGGACCTAAAAATGAAAGCAGTAATAGTATAATACTGCCACCCAGGAGCCAGGATTTAAAATACTGGTATAGGGCAAAGTCAATCCGCGTAAACAGTAAAAACAGGATAAAGCCGACAACCGCAGACAACAGCTGCGGATAAAACAGGTTGGTGTCAATCGAGAGAAGCGTAATTAACCCAAAAGAAATGAGAATTACGGCTGAAATGGCGATTAGACCTTCGAGATAGAAACTTCTTTGCCCCATGAGATTTTTGCAGCTAATGTTTGTTTTTGAATCGTAGTCAGTAGCTCCGGAGTTAGATCTTTATAATTTTCTGGCAAAGCTAACACAATCCGTTCATCAATTGCCGTACCCAATTCTTTCCGTAAACCCTGAATCTGCCGGATTAATTCCCGCACCTCACCCTCTGTTTTGAGTTTCGGCGTAATAGCAAGATCTAATGTCACCACTGGCTCTGCAAGTTTTGCACCGGAAGTTGTATAAACTACTTTTTTAACATTAACTTCGTCAGTAATCAATTTTTCAATCTCCGGTTTTAATTGTTTAGGAATATCATAAGTCAACTTTAATAATGGTGTCCGCAGTTTTATTTTGTTCAATTTTCTACTGGCATGTGCCAGAGTTACAATTTTCCGAGCAGTATCCATTTCCTGTTCTAATTCTTCATTTTTAATTCTTAATTCTTCATTTCCATTTGGCCAGTCTGCCAAATGTACTGATTCCTCACCAGTCAAATTCCGGTATATATCTTCGGTAATAAATGGTGTCAGCGGAGCGAGCAGTTTACATAAAGTAACTAAAGCCTCCCACAGTGTCTGGTACGCTTGCTGTTTATCTCCTGATTCTGCAACGGTCGGACCCACGCGATCCCGAATCCGGCGCACATACCACTGAGACACATCTTTATTTATAAATTCCGTGGCTATAGCAACTACCTGAGGCGTATCAAAGTTTTCGTAGCCTTGAGTTATGGATTGCACGATTGAATGAAGTCGCGACCGCATCCACTGGTCTAACACTGCCTGGAGTTTAAATTCCTGTTTAACGTCTGGCTGCCACTTATCAACCCGCGCATACGTCACAAAAAAGTTATAAATGTTCCAAAGCATAAGTAGAAGTCCACGGACCTGATCCCGATATTCAATTTCCGAAATGCGAATATCTTCGCCGCGCATGACCGGACTCCCTAATAAATAAAGTCGTAACGCATCGCCGCCGTATCTGGTCAACATTTCTTTGGGGTCAGGATAGTTTTTAAAATTCTTGCTCATTTTCCGGCCATCTGTTCCCAAAATAACGCCTTCAACTAAAACATTTTTGAATGCCGGTGAATCGTAAAGTGCAGTCCCAATCACATGCAAAACGTAAAACCACGCCCGAATTTGCCCGGTATATTCGGCAATAAAATCCGGAGGAAAGAATCGATCCAGCTCTAATTTCAATGCTGGATCGTCCTGAACTTGTTTCAGGATCCCGTAATCTTTAAGAAATGCGAATGGGTAATGCCGCTCGGCAAATGAAGCTGACCCGGCTTCTATCCAACTGTCTAATACTTCCGGAGTCCGGTGGGCTGGTTTACCACATTTTTTGCAGGTAATAGTAACTTCATCAATTCCGGGTTTGTGCAGATCAGTCAACCTGATTCCACTCATTTTTTCGAGCTCCGTAATCGATCCCGGCACAAACCGTTCACCACACTTACATTCCCAGACCGGTACTGGTGAACCCCAATAGCGGTTACGCGAAATGTTCCAGTCCGGCGCATTTTCCATGCTTTTTAAAAACCTGCCGTATTTGAAGTGCGAAGGAAACCAGTTAACCTTTTCATTGGTTTCCTTCATCCGCGCTTTCAACTTTTGAACATTTACGTACCAGGCATTTTGCGGATTAAAAAACAGTCGCGTGCCGCACCTCCAGCAATGTGCAACCGAATGGGTATAATTATCATCGTGATAGATGAGGTTTCGTTTTCCCAAATCCTCATTCACCGCTTTGTTTGCATCCAGATAAAACATACTAGCAAACAGCGGTACATGGTTTTTGATACTACCTTCTTCATCCACATGGAACACGAGCTGAATATTTTCCCGTTCCATCACCACTAAATCTTCTTCGCCGTAAACAGCCAAAGTCACAATCCCAGTCCCCTCTTCAGCAGTCACAAAATCGCCGCCAATCACCACAAAGGCTTTTTTGCCCGGTTCGATTTTATAAAAGTTATAATGAGGGATAAATTCCGTACCGACTAATTGTGCGCCTTTAAACTCTTCAACAATGTCATGCCGAACTTGTTTCGGCATCTCAGGTTTATTGGGAATAGATCCTGAAATCCCAAAGGGATCCCTTGGGACAAGTTCAGGATGACTTGATTGATCCAACATTTTTAATGTGGATTTAGCCAGAATATAAAATTCGTCGCCAACTTTGACTTTGACGTAATCCAGTTTCGGATTGACCGCCAAAGCCGGAGTCACGATCTTGTTCCAGGGAGTAGTGGACCAGGCAAGCAAGTAGGTATTTGGCTCATTCTTAAGTTGGTATTTATAGGTGGTAGCTGATTCGGTGATATCTTTGTAATTTTCCGAATCCATCGCTACTTCAAAGTTCGAAATCGGGGTGGCACAGTGCGGGCAGTACAGGGAAACCCGTAATCCTTTATAGACAAAGCCTTTTTCGTAGAGTTGTTTAAACACCCACAATACCGATTCCATGTATTCAAAGTCCCACGTTTTATAGGCATTTTTAAAATCAACCCAGCGGCCGATGTGGTCGACATACCATTCCCACTCCGCCGACACTTCGTTGACATACTTTTTACACTCATCAATAAATTTTCCGACTCCGACTTTTTCTTCAATATCCCGTTTACGTTTAATTTTCATGGCATTTTCTACTTTATTTTCAATTGGCAACCCGTGTCCATCCCAACCCCAAACCCGGCGCACACGATACCCTTTCATCGTCCAGTACCGGCCAAACACGTCTTTGGGCAGACTGGAAAGTAAGGAACCATAGTGCGGCATACCAGTGACAAACGGCGGTCCATCGAGAAACGTCCACGGTTTATTTTCTGGCCGTGATGTAACTGACTTTTCAAACGTCTTCTGGTCTTTCCAGTATTTGAGCACCCGTTCCTCAAGTTCCGGGAAGTTTATTTTCTGGTCAACTGGTTGAAAAACGTGTTTTGGCATACTGATAAGGAGTATTGTAAAAGAAAGTGAGGGAATTTACAAAAATGTGCAAAATAGAGAGTTAAATATGATCATCTGCAAACTTAGGAAGTTCATTACTATCAAGATATAATAAAGGTTCGGAACCCATCTGTCTGACTCGTGTTGGGGTTGGATATCTGTCCTTGCTTAAATATATGTCATATATACATCTTCGGGGAGTTTTTGCACCAGTAAGTTGATTACGATAAAACTCTTCAACGTGAACGTGAGGCTCATCATAACTCACGTGTACCTCGGGATCGATAACAACCGGCTGTTCTGCGCCTAATGTATAATCATCATAACCCCAACGTAAACCAGAATACCCAACTTGCCCGAGTATATCGCCATGGTTTACATAACTGACAAAGTCTAATTTTCCAGAAGTCAATTCATCTAGTGGTGTAGCGTAATGAGTCGGGATCCAATCTCTATCCTCCAAAACTGGCTTACTGAAGTGAACGACATCTGAAAGATCAGATAAATGACCTAATTGAATATATCGATCAACTTCAGGTACATAAATTTGAATATAGTAACCTAGCCCGAATGCAATTGGTCGGCCTTCCAAGGTTCTAATTGATCCGTCCGGTTCCCTTAACCACGCCGATTGATAGGAAGCAACTGCATATCCGCATGCCGGAGCTGCAACTGGAGTTCCGTAAGGCACATGGTAGTCAATTGCTGCGTGGATTCTTTTTCCGTGTATACGCTGCTCTGCCTGAGAATAAATTGTCCCTTCTGTAATGTCATAGAGTCTTCTTTTATTGAAATGTGGATCACGATTATAACGAATTGTATCCAAAAGCTCCTGTTTTCGTAACGGTAGTGTCAGATAAGGAATGGCATCTATATGACCATCAAGGCCTAAATGGTGAAGCGCATCATGTCGGTATTGGGACCAATTTTCAATTCTTGGCATATTTTTCTATCTCCCCTGCCGTAAAAATGCCGGAATGTCCCACTGGTCCTCTTCAGGCGGCAGTTCGCCGTTAGTTGGCGGCGTGCCTGGAGTTTCGGGCGGTTTTTCCTCGCTATCAGTATCATCGGTTTGTGATTGGGTCGTTGTAGAATGGGTATGCACGCTTTGGACAAACGGCCGAGTCAAGCCTTGCAAGGTTTTGCGCGCTTCGTCAAAGCCGGTGGCAATTACCGTAATCCTGATTTGATCAACCATTGATTCGTCAATAGTGGCGCCAAAAATGATGTTGGCGTCAGGATCGACCGCATCGGCAATCATCCGGGCCGCCTCGTCAACTTCGCTCATCGACACATCGTTGCCGCCAATGATGTTAAATAAGACTCCCTTGGCCCCATCAATGGAAATTTCCAAAAGTGGCGAAGAAATAGCAGTGCGGGCGGCAATGGTGGCGCGATTCTCGCCGGTGCCAGTACCAATGCCCATGAGCGCAGACCCGGCATTTTGCATAATGGTGCGCACATCGGCAAAATCGACGTTAATGAGCCCGGGTGTAGTAATCAAATCTGAAATACCCTGCACCCCATGCCCAAGTACACTGTCAGCCACGCGAAACGCTTCAATGAGCGATAATTTTTTATCCACCACATCCATGAGGCGTTGATTCGGTATCACAATCAAAGTATCAACTTTTTCCTTGAGTTCAATAATCCCATCTTCGGCAGTCACCATGCGCCGCGTGCCTTCAAAGGTAAACGGTTTGGTAACTACGGCGACGGTCAACGCGCCAATATCTTTGGCAATCTGGGCAATAATAGGCGCTGCGCCAGTCCCCGTTCCTCCGCCTTCTCCGGCAGTTAAAAACACCATATCCGAGTCCACGAGGTGTTCTTTAATTTTTTCTTTCGACTCTTCTGCTGCCTGACGGCCAATTTCCGAATTTCCTCCAGAGCCTAAACCACGCGTCAAGTTTTCGCCGATTTGAATTTTGGTTGAAGCGAGACTCGTGAGCAGTGCCTGTGCGTCAGAATTAATCGCAATAAAATCCACACCTTTTATTTGTGTGGTGGTAATCATGGAATTAAGCGCATTTTGCCCGCCGCCGCCAACTCCGACAACTTTTATTTTGGCAAATCTGGCTACATCAGGTTTTATGAACATACTTTGTTTTCAAAACCTCGCAAAAAATATATAAAACGGCGCAGGGTGCAGGCCGTATACTAGCACGAAATTATTGATGCTTCAATGGTCAACAGTTCGTATATAAAATAAAATCAGCTTCATTATTACTGATGATTTATTACTGTGGTGTAGAAGAACAGGTAGGCATTCAATAATGAAGTAAATTTGAACACTATTTCAACACAACTTATGAGGAATTGGTTAAGGCAGGAATGATTTAAGCAGTTCGAGGAGTTTGCCGGCAGCGCCTTTACCCGGCAGTTTACCCGTGAATTTACCCATGCGTTCCAGATTAAATAACGCATTGGTCTCACCGCTCGGCAGCATTTTTGCGCCATAATGAATGAGCCCGACGCTCGTGGCAAAGGCTGGAACCAGGATCTCATCAACTAAACCACTCATATTATTTGGTATGCCAATCCGCACCGGCATGACTAGATTCCGGCGGGCTGATTCGATGATACCAACCGTGTTGGCGCCGCCGCCGCAAATGACCAGACCCGAAGGCGTCATCCCGCCAAATCCGCTCTTTTTTATTTCGAGTCCTACCATGGTAAAAATCTCGTTGAGCCGCGGCTTAATAATTCCTTCAACTAATGTTTTGCGAGAAACTTTTTTCAATTCTTCACTTAAACCGAGTGATGATAAGTCAAGTTCGTCTTCTGCTTGAGCGCGTTTGCGTGGTGAATCCTCTGGCATGGCCGGTGCTTTTGGTTTTTCAGAAAGATACAGTTTAATTTTTTCAGCACTTTCCAAAGACACCCTGAGGCCGATAGCCAGATCGTTGGTAATATTTTTCGCGCCAATCGGAATGACTCCCGAATAGGAAAGCGCTCCTTCGACAAATACAGCCACGTCAGTCGTTCCTCCGCCTAGATCAACCAGGGTCACCCCCAATTCTTTTTCCGTATCAGACAATACTGCCATGGCCGATGCCAGTCCATTAAAAACCAGGCCGTTTACCGTAACTCCCAATTCACTCACACACTTTTCCAGATTGCGCACCGCCGTCATCCCGCCGGTAACGAGGTGAGTGTCAACCTCCAGGCGCACGCCGGTCATGCCGATCGGGTCCGCGATTCCCTCTTGACCATCAACAATAAATCCACGTGGTAAAACATGCAGTATCTGGCGGGATGAAGCAAGATTAATCGCTTTGGCTGCATCAACCACCCGACGGACATCGTCGGCTGAAATTTCTTTTTCCGGGTCGGCAACCGCTACTACTCCGTGGGAATTTTGTGAGCCGATGTGGTTTCCGCCTACACTGACAAACGCCGAGGCAACTGAACTGCCGGCCATCCGTTCTGCAGCTTCAAGGGAAATTGAAATTGCAGTCTTGGCATCCTCAATATCCACGACCTGACCCTTACGGAGGCCCTTGCTATCAACGCTTGAAACGCCGATAATATGCAACTGTCCCTCTTCTCTGACATTCGCGATTATGGTGGTAATTTTGGAGGTGCCAACATCTATTGCGGCAGCAATTCGGTCTCGCATACCAGGTAGTAGTCCCGCACATCATTTTAATAATTTTCCAAGTAGTGATGCGGGATCACTACCTGGCATACAGTTGCAGTAGTCCGGAATTTAGATTTTTGTTGCGTCCTGAGAAGCTTCTTCGCTTGTTTCGGGTATTGATAAAACGGGCACTTCTATTCCATTAGGAATTAATACCGGTTTCTCAAAACGCATATCAATCGTTTCCGGACGATTTCCTTCTATTCTAAACTGTTTCAACAAGAGTTGTAAAGAGGACACGGTTTTCTCTGGCTCTGAATCAGCGGAAACGAGTACCGTAGTATCGGGCAACGATAGTTGTATTGTCTTTACGTCTTCCTGACAAGTGAGTTTGAATATCTCATTCCCCACGGTTTTTTTAAATGCATCAATGAGTAATAATCCATGAAGTACTAGTTGATTTGTTACGGTCTGTCCGGTGCTTTTTTCTGCTATCGAACAAAATACCTGTACAGTATTAAAATTTTTGACCGATAACACCGGCATCAACCTACCTGTTTTATCAAGAAAAAAACGATTCGCCTCATCCTGATACTCGGCAATGGCAATCCGTTCGTGAATTACCAATTGTAGAGTAGAAGGAAATTGTTTTTTGACTTCCACGTCCTCGATCCAGGGAGATGCTGCAATCAGTTCTTGCTTGAGTTTATTTTGCGAAAGCAAAAGCAAGTTTTTTTGCCGGGAGAGGACACTCGTGTTTACGGTTTCGGGGTTTCCGGCAATCGTAACTGTTTTAATTTGAAAGAGAGATTCGCTGAAAAACAAAATGAGACTCACCCCCGTAATCAGCAGAATTACGGCAATACTAAATGCGGTTAATGGAAAAATCCGGCGTCTCACCGTACCGATTCTACCACGGCCACAATCTTTCTGGCGCTATCCATAATCACAAAATGTGCCAGGTTTTTCAGCTGTTGTTTTATAGTCTTCCGCTCCTGATATAATTGATAAATCAGTGTCAATAGCATTTGTCCGGTTACCACATTTTGTTTAATCGATAACGCCGCTCCCCGCTCAACCAGAAACTGCGCATTTTTTTCCTGTTCANNGTATTGGCTCCGGCCCGGCTGACCACCAGGTCTGCAGTTTTATAAACCCAGCCTATATACTCATCATCTACAAATTCTACCGGCAGGTACCGTTTTTTTTGCCCGGCTGGTAACATTTCCTTAATCCGCACTAATTTCTGAAAGTCATTGAATGCTGACCTGCCACACTGATGGATGACTGTAAAGTCACGGGTTAACTCAGGAAGACAATTCATAAACAGCTGGTTGATGCTATGCGACCCCAGACTGCCGCCGGTAATATACAGCACTGGTTTGTCGCATACGACGTCAAGCTGCCTGTGTACCTGAAAAACTGCCAGGCGCACTGGATTACCAGTCATGACAACTTTTGCCGCCGGCATTGTGTGGTTCATGTCCGGCCAACCCAGGCAGACAAAACGGGCAAGTTTTGCAATAATCCGATTTGCAAGTCCTGAAGAGTGCGTCTGTTCGTGTGTGACTACCCCAACATTGAATAGTGCGGCAGCAATAGCCACGGGTAGTGCGACATAGCCGCCAAATGATAAGACTACCGTAGGTTTCTCGCGGGCGAGAATCGCCAGTGCCATGAGAAACCCAAGCGGAATCTTGAGTAACGAAATAATCCCATTAATTGTCATGCTCCGTTGCAGTCTCCCAGTCGTAATTGGGATGAATTTAACTCCCGCTTCACTGATGAGCCGATGTTCAACCGACTCATTTTCATCCCCTTCAAGCGCGTGTATTCTCCCTATATAAATAATCTCCCACGCGCTGCGGCGCAACTCTTCAATAACTGCCAAAGCCGGAGTGACATGACCGCCGGTAATGAGAATTTTTTTCATACTAGCGTTTGGTTTTAACTGCCTGTTTGCTAATATTAAGTACAATACCAAATCCGATGAGTAAGGCAAGTAGATTCGATCCGCCATTTGAAATAAGTGGCAGTGGTACTCCGGTGAGCGGAATTAGTGACACCATAGACCCCAGGTTGATAAGGGTCTGGACCGCAAGCCAGCTCCCCACTCCACAGGCCAAAATTTGCCCGAACCGGTCCGGCGCACGCCGGCTGATTGCAAAAATCCGGTAAATCAGAAATATAAAAACGCTGATCAGCACAACCGCGCCCACAAACCCGATCTCTTCACCAATAATTGCAAATATCGAATCAGTATTGGCTTCAGGTAAATATTCGTACTTTTGCCGGGACTTGCCCAGGCCAATGCCAAACCAGCCGCCGGATCCTAAGCCGAGCAGAATCTGGCGCACATGATATGAAGACCCCAAAGGATCTGAATTGGGGTTAAGAAAAGTGGTAACCCGGGCAAACCGGTAGGGAGCGGCTAGCGCTAAAATTCCGACCCCGGCTGCAACTACCGGCACCAGTAGTCCGAAATGAACAAGTGGTGCATTGCTAATGAAGTAAAGCACCAGCGCAATTATCGTAATAATTACTGCGGTACCTAAATCAGGCTGCAAAGTGACCAGTCCGACGAGAATCCCGAGCAGCGTTAGAAATGGTAAAAACCGGCTCCGTTCGCGATTACTAAACCAGGCAGACAAATACACGACGAGGGCCAGCTTGGCAAACTCAGTCGGTTGCAATGTCGTAAAGCCCAGGTTTATCCAGCGCTTAGCACCTAATGCACCCACCCCAATACCCGGAATAAATACAGCCAGCAGCAATACCAAAGTTACAAATAATAATGGAATTGCCAATCCATACCATTTCCGGTAGTCAATCCGGGAGATTATGAAACATAAGACAAAGCCGGTGAACAAAAACGTGGCCTGGTTTTGAATAAAATGGTACTCGTTACCAAAATCCCTGAAGGCTGATACGACTGATGCGTTAAATACGGAAAGCAACCCGAAAAGGCTGAGACCAACAAGCGCAAATAGAAACGGCTTATCAACACCTTTTGGTTTTGCCTGGCCGCCTGACTCATGCCGAGTGTGTTTTTGGTGTAAGGGTCTGGGCATAGGCTTTAAACTGGTTCCCCCGGTCTTTATAGTTTTTAAATAATCCAAATGAGGCGGCTGCCGGCGAAAGCAAAACTACGGATCCGGGTCTGACTTCTGCAAAAGCTTTTGTGATGATCTGTTTCATGGTAGTCAGTCCGGTAATAATTTTTAAATGCGGCGAAAACTTTCGGATGGCGGTTTCGATCTTAGGGGCCATATCACCAATCAAAATTGCCATTTGCACCGGGCTTTTAGAAATTGCTTCGCCAAGTTTGGTAAAATCAGCGCCTTTTTCAGATCCTCCGGCAATCAGGATTATCGGCTCGGTAAATGACCGGATGGCGGCAATAGCGGTCTCGGGGGNNCGGGGGTCGTTGAAAATGAATCGTTATAGAAAGTAATGCCGGAAACTGTCGCCACTTTTTCCAGCCGATGCGGTAAGCCGGCAAATGAACTGATAACTTTTTGCATTGTTTGAACCGGCACTTCGTATCTTTGGGCCACCAGACATGCAGCCAGAATATTTTCCCAGTTATGCCTGCCTCTGAGTTTAATTTCGGTCAGGGGAATAATTGGCGTCATCATCCCTTTCATTTTTAACACTAAATAGTTTTTATTCACTCCGGCATCCGAGTCTTTAGTAGTGGTCGAATACCGTACTACCTGGGCTTTAGTAAATTTACTAAAGGAGTTTGCGACTGGATCATCGGCGTTCACTACACATAAATCTTCTGCTTTTTGAAAACGCACTAGGTTTTTTTTGGCGTCAACATATCCAGCTTGAGACTGATGAAAATTAGTCGACAACGGATCGAAGTTAGCTAGATGATCAGAACCAACGGTAAGGACCACCGCCACTTGCGGACTGCAATCACCATCTTCAAGTTGAAACGAGGAAAGTTCCAGGACGAGAAGATCGGCTGGAGTCATTTCCGGCAGGCGGGAAAGGAGTGGCTGGCCCACATTACCTCCCAGGTAGACCCGGTACCCAGCGTTCGAAAGTAGTTCGGCAATCAGAGTTGCGGTGGTTCCTTTTCCCTTGGTACCGGTGACTCCGATAATTGGACAGGGAGCAAGTTCGAGTAATAATTTCGTCTGACTGGTAATTTTTATGCCGGATTTAAGAGCGGTTACGAGCTCAGGTAATCGTAGTGACATGCCGGGCGTCCGCACCAGTAAATTATACTCCTCCAGGTTGTGCAAATATGCAGATCCAAGGCGAAGGACAACTCCCTGCTTCTCCAACTCATTTACCCTATCACCAATTTGCGCTTTGGATCTTCGGTCGCAGCAAAAAACTTTGGCGCCAAGGCTCACAAAATAACGCGCGCTATCAGTGCCTTCAAGCGAAACACCCAATATCGCGACTTTTTTGCCAAATACGTTGAAGTTTTGCATATGACTCTGCAAGAATCAGTTCAGGTGGTAAAAACTGAAAGCCACAAGCCTAAAACGGCAAGGACAACACTAATGATCCAGAAACGGGTAACAATCTTGGGCTCTGACCAACCATGCAGTTGCAGCCATAAGTGGAGTGGGGCCACTTCAATCAACTTCCGACCAAGGTAACGTTTGGAAAGCAATTGTAAGAGTGACGAAGTTACTTCAAGAATAAATATGCCGCCAATCACGACAAGCACGAACGGTTTACCCAGGATTAGACCAATTACAGCGAAGGTGCCGCCAAAAGATAGCGCCCCGACGTCGCCCAGGAAAATGCGCGCCGGGTACACATTAAAATAGAGAAACGCAACCAGCGCCCCAAGCCACAGCGCAATAAATACTGATAACGGAGTGTCGAGAATTGATGCTGAAATTGTCAAAAACGCAAATAACGCGATCATCAGTACTCCAGAAGCCATTCCGTCCAAGCCATCGGTGATATTAAATGCATTGCTGAACGCGATAATGACGAGCGCCGCAAACGGAATAAATAAAATGCCCAAATTCACCACACCCAAAAAAGGAATATGTAAAATCGCAATTTTCAAATCAAAGTACAGCCAGCTTGCCACAACTCCGGCAATCAATATCTCAATTAACAATTTATGCCTGAGGCGCAAACCAAAAAACGCATCCCGCGCCCACATAAATGTCTTTTTTAAATCGTCATATAAACCTAATAGACCAAAACCCAGGAAACTGACCAGGATAATTTTTACTTCAACGTCAAGTCGATACAGCACGGTGATGGGAACAAAGAATAATTTGAGCGCCAAAAGTAACAAGGGAAATAATAGGGAAGTAATGAGGATTATCAGTAATCCGCCGCCAACCGGCACACCGGCTTTACTCTTGTGTAATTTATCAAAGATCGGTGTCGGCTGTTCAAAAGCATCCCTGGTTTTTTGTACCTGGCGCTGAAACTTCAGGCGATACAAAAGGTTGATAAAAGGAATAAATAGCAGTGCGTTTACAAAAAACGATAAGAGAAAAATAGTCAGAATAATAATCATAGTGCATTGGTTTACGGTAACTTACCCAATAGTTTCGGAATTAAGAGAAGGTATGCCACCACGAGAGCCCCGATTGCCACCGTCAACATCATACCCGCAGCCACATCCTTGGCAATTTTAATTTCCTTCTTCCATTCGCGGGTAATCAGATCTGATAACGATTCGATTGCGGTATTCATCATCTCAGCAGATAAGCCCCAGAAAATGGTAAAGACCAAAAGCACCCACTCACTCGGAGTCAAACTAACATACCAGCCAATAATGAGCGCAACCGCTGAAAAAAACAGGTGAACCCGGAAGTTTGGCTGCGTCAGAAGCGCCCATCTGACTCCCGCAAAGGCGTTTTTCATCGAAATATGGTGCCGGCGAAACGCTTTTCCCATATGTTCTATTATATGCTACCGTGCCAAATATGAAAGCTTAATAGTGTTTGAGTCGCTTTCGGACTGCTTCAATGGTGGCTGATACAGGGTAGAGCGGCGAAACTGGCAGGTCGTGCGCATGGACAAAGGATCGCAATTCTCCGCCAAAGCCTTTCTTGAAGAGCGTAATGCCCTGCCATGGATGCTCCAACTTATCTTCCGGAGCAATCCCCCAGAAGTTATACCACTCCAAACCGCGCTTTTTGGCTTCCTTAATCGCATGCCACTGTAACAGGTAACTTGCGGATATTTTACTCACAATTGAGGCTCCATGATGGTAAATCGCTTGCTTACCGAAATAAAGGATTACAGCTGCAGCTAACTGTTGACCTGAATGACTAGCTACCAGGAGCTCGGCCTGGCCGCGCTTTGAAAACACCGCAAATTCTGCCTCAATCCCGCGATGTGGCACAAACCGTTGCCTTTTAGCCGTCTGATTGTAAAGCCTAAGAAAATCTTCAATTTGGTGGCTCGCTTTAACCACCACTCCCTGTTTTTCCGCTTGACGGATGAGATAGCGGGTGGTTTTGCGCATGTTTGCGAGAATTGTCTCCTCCGCCTCATTCAAGCGCAAAACCCAGGTATATTCCGCATCCATGGCATGAATCGGCGCCGGCCGTACGCCTAAATTGGCAAACAACCGTTGCGTCTCCTGGGTATTGGCAAGTAGTGGTCCGATCCGGCAAAACCAGGCGTTTTCCTTTTTCGCTTCTGCTGCCAAAAACTCAAGGATTTGGCGCCAGAGCAAGTTATCATTCACTAATTCACGGTTAACTACCGGTCCGTGCCGCACATGCAGAAATGTTCCCCGTTTCGCTTTTACTAAAATTGTCTGGGCTTGGGCAATTTTCCGATCATCCAATAAAAATTCCCAGCGCGCAACCGCTACCTTTTCAAGTAGCTGGGTTTCTCCCCAGGCAAAACTCTGAAAAAAAGCCCACGGGCTCTCGGCCAGAATAAATTGATCCCACTCACCCTCGCTGATTGTGGAACTACGTACAGTCAATTTCATGTAATTAAACAGGGTTATTCAAGCAGACGGCACTCCCAGACGCCTGATTCAGGTGTTTTACAGCAGAAGGCTTGATTATTGCAATTCCGGCTGAATTCGTCTTCAGAACAATCATTGCTGTTTTTCCAGGTGCCACAGGCACACGTTTCAGGTTGCCAAGTGCCCGGATCACACAGTGGTGCATTTGTTTTTTGCTCAGCAGCCTGCTCACGAATATCTTGATTTTGCCGCGTCAACTGTAATGTCAACGGCAGTGCAATCACCAGTAAAAAAGTCAGTCCGGCAATTTGCAAGCGCGCCCGCTTTTTACGCTCACAATCAGTGCACCACGAATTTTTGTTTGCCGCTGTCGTAAGCGTCTCTTTGTGGCAATTCGGGCAAACTATCAGTTCGTAGTCAGCAGCTGCACTGGGTTTTTGGGTACTTCCGATACTGGAAACAGCACCTATGCTCATGACTAATCCGGCTGCCAGAAACACGATCCCAAAAAGCGGCTGTACGGCTGCAAATTGTCCTTGTAAAAAAGCAATTCCAATAAGTACTGTGAGAATCCCCAATCCAATAAGTACCAGGGCAGGTATACGTAATCGTTGCATAATGTCTACTCGATTTTCTCTCGTTCCTTGAGAACTGACCAAATGAGATAGATTATCGCGGCTGGAATAGCAAACGGCACAATGATAAATAGTAGGACAAAAAACCAGAGTAGTAATCTAATGACTGTATCCTGAGAATTAATCCAGTCGATCATTTTACGTAGTTCTATCTGTAAGTTCATAGGGTAATTATACGGCAACGCGGTGGATTTTGCTCTCTTTGGCAATAGTAGTTGCCGGACCGTGTCCAGGGTATATTAACGTTTCCCCTGGCAGCCGTAAGATTTTTTCCAGAGATTCAACCAGCTGAGACTGCGATGAATAACTGAAATCAGTCCGCCCGACTCCCCCGTTTGCAAACAAAGTATCTCCGCTTAATAACGTCTGCGCTTCGGGTATATACAAACAGACGCTGCCAGGCGTGTGTCCCGGACTTTCGATCACCTCAATCCGCAGCCTATCAAGAGTAATCGGAACCTTGATATTTAAAGTAGAACTGATTTCCGGCGGGCTTTCAACTACCTCGTACTCTAAAAAATGCCGGGCGGTTTCCTGCATCCGGGAAATGAGAAACCTGTCAGCCGTATGAATCATAAACGGAATTTTAAACGCCAATTGTAACTCCCGCGCTGCCAGAATGTGGTCAAAATGGCCATGAGTGGCCATGAGGCAAACCGGCTGGCATCGTAAATCATTAAGTGTATTAATGATGTAATCCGCATCATCCCCCGGATCTACAATAATTGCCTGTTTGTTTTCGCCAACTAAGATATAACAGTTGGTTGCCAGCGCGCCTACTGTCAATGGTTTAACGGATATCCTGGGCATAGGATTTATTGATAAATGAGCAGACTTGCGCGTGCGCCTGAGAACTGAGCGTAGGATACGTAGGCAAGTTAATAATCGTGCGCGCGGTTTGCTCGGACGCGGGACAACTGCCCCATTCGTAACCAATTTGTGTTAAATCCGTGCCAGTGGGATCAATCACGTGATGATACCAATTCCCAAATAGCATCCCTTCTTTTTTGGCCCGGAACTGGAGTTCTTCTGCTTTAAGTGAAATAAGCGGAAATCTCAAGTAGATTGCGCCTGAGAGTACTGGCATTAACTCAACGTTTTGTAATCGCTTCCGGTAACTTTCGGCGTGCTCGCATCTCCGTTCATTGAAACTGTCAACTCGTACGAGTTGTGCAAGCGCAAGGCGGGCAAGTGCCACCGGCAGTTGTTTTGGAAAATCATGCGGTTGCCTGCCTTTTTTCTCTTCCGGGTATACTGGAAAAGATAATAAATGCAGTTTTTGCAAAATCCATAACAGCAATTTTCCAATGCCGGAACTGTATAACGGTAAAATAACCGCAAATGCCAGCGGGTGGGCGAGTTGCCGCAGGGTCCAAATAAACCCAGGGTGAGGAAGCCGTCGCCGATAGTCTTTCATTCGCGCCCCGAATATTGGATCAACGGTAATTGCCACGCCACCAAACACCGAAGAGATAATTTTATCACGGCCAAAACTGAAAAAAGCTGCGGTGCCAAAAGTCCCCACTGCTTTACCTTTGTACGTAGCCCCCAGACTGTGGGCGCAGTCTTCGACTAAATATAGTCCATGTTTTTTACAAAAATCAGTAATCAAGTCCATTTCCGCCGGAATCCCGAATGTATGCTGGACGATCATCACTTTTGTTTTTGGGCTTATTTTTTTCTCTGCGTCACGAATATCAAGATTTAAAGTTCTATCGATGTCGACGAATTTTGGCACTAACCCGGCCCAACGCACACTATTGGGAACTGCGACGCACGTAAATGCCTGCAGCAGAACTTCATCGCCTTCGTGTAATCCAAATGAATGCAAAATCGCGAGTAATGCGCTCCTGCCGGCATTAAACGAATACGCGTGAGAAACTGAGAACCGGTTTTTAAACCAGTTCTCAAGAGCCACGAGCGTATCCGTAGTATTCCACTTCCATGGCTGAAACAAAGTTTGTAACGCCACCAGGTAATCTTTGCTTTCAGTGTTTGGAGACAAACCGATGGCAATTGGTCGGGTAAACATAGATTAATTTTGTAACGACGCAAGTGCACGAAGGGCATGTCTGGCTTCCCTGCCTTCAAAAACTACTACATCGCCGCTCGTTACAATTTTACCTAACTCCCGGGCAATCTGCTGAGGAGGCAAGGCTATTAATTTTTCCGGCATTTGTAATTTGCTGGCAAGTTGCTTTAGTTCTCGATAATAAGTAAAATTAGTCAAATAGATCCGGTTAACCTTTCCCAACTCTTCTTTAATTAGTTTTTCATGCTGCGCGAGCGTTTGCCCACCCAGTTCAATCAGCGGAGTCAGCACCAGATATTTTTTACCCTGCCAGGTTTGCATATAGGTAACAGCTGCCCGCACTGAATCCGGGTTGGCGTTAAACGTGTCATCAATCAGCGTAGCTCCGTGAAATTCACCGGTAATTTGCATCGTGTGACTAAGTGGAGTTAGCAGGCTAATCCCCCGGGTAATTTGAGCCGGAGTAAGTTTCATATACCAGGCCGCTGTTGCAGCTGCAGCAATTGCATACACCTGCTGTTTACCCGGAAGTTGAACTCGACAGGTCAGGGCAGTTTTTCCAAAGTGGAGTTTGAATGAAACACTGTTGGTAGTAACTTTGGCATCGCTGATTCGTACATCAGCACTTTTATTATAACCATAGGTTAACACTCGACAGTGACGGGTTTTTTTCGCCATCAGGCGCGTGTACTGATTATCCGCATTAAAAACAGCTAAACCGTTTTTGGGCAGACTGGCGATGAGTTCATATTTGGCCTTCCGCGTCTGCTCAAGCGAACCAAATAATTCAAGATGCTGTTCATTTATCGCAGTAATAATGCCAATTGTCGGCTTCACCATTCGTGCCAACTCAGCAATCTCTCCCCGTTTATACGCGCCCATTTCCACAACCAAGGCCTCGCTTTTTGCGGTAACTTTATTCAGAATCGTGCGCGCAATTCCAATATCGGTATTCAGAGTTTTTTCAGTTTTAACAACCGTGAATTTCTCGGCAAGTAATACACTTGAATATTCTTTAGTCGAACTTTTGCCGTATGAACCGGTAATTCCAATCCGGATTAAATTCGGAAATTTCCTTAATTTATTAGTCGCCCGTCGTACCATTAACTTGCGATAGAAATGAGCAGGCACCATAAACACCAGTAACAGAAACAAAACAACAAAAGGTAGTAATTTATCAAGCGTTAGTATAAGTAACGGAATCGGGAAGCGGATTAACCAGAACGGCGTAAACAGAAAAATAACAGAACACAAAGTAATGACCAATAATTTAAGAGTAAATTGTGGCCGTTTAACTCCACTGATCCATTCTTTAATAATTAAAACACTTTCCAATGCAAAGATTCCCAGTACCGGCCAAACAATTGTCTGAACTGGCTCATACAAAAAATAAACTGCCAGCAACAACCATTTGGCGATTGCGAGCTTACCAAACATCCACTGTTTTCCGCCTGAACTTAACAAAAAGATCCGCATCCGGTCTATCCGGTACTCTTTCAGTTGCCAGATAAATAACTGATAGAATAAATTGCGCGCCAGATGCAGACCAAAAAGCAGCAGTACTGCTACACTTGGCCAATCACCTATTTGCGATATATTATTCAACATGGTGTAAGAATTTTTCTATTTCATGAGTAAACTTTTTTGGTTCCCGATACACAAGATTGTGATAAGCTTCCGGAACAACCGTAAGCGTTGAGTTACCTATTGTTTCGTTCATCCGCCGGGCAATACTCGGCGCCACTAAACTATCTCTTGCTCCCCACAAGAGTAATGTCGGCACGCTGAGCTTACGCATATACCCTTCCAGATCCTCTTCAACAATATTGATAAATGTCTGGCGCATAAAGCCTTTGAGCGCTGATATATCACGTGCACCTACAAGAATATTGAATAATTTCCGCGCTACGTCCTGAAAAACTGACAGCGGCGGGAGTGACATAATCGCCTTGCCAATCTTTGAGATCGTGGCAATGGTAAAAAGTCTGGTCGAATGGGTGGAGCGAAATCCAGGCGTTCCAGACAAAATCAATGCCTTGGCTAGTGCGGGCTTTTCACTCAAAAGTTTAAGTGCGACCCGGCCGCCAAATGAATGACAGATAAATATAGCCTGCTTAAGGTGGTTCCTGCGCAAATAGGCTTCCAGAAATTGGGTGTAATCGCCTAACGTCCACGGCCGGATTATCCGCTCACCTTCGACAAACCCCGGAAAATCCACGACATACGTGCGATAACCACGGCTACTCAGCTCCTTTTTGAGCGGTTCAAACCGGGTCGCCCCCAGCATCCACCCCGGCAAAATCACCACGGGATAACGTTTCATTGAAGTCAATTGTATCGGAGTCGGGATTTGAGAGCAAATTAAGAAAAACTGTTTAACTCAGAACTTTGATTGAAGCTTCTACCATCCGTAAGGTAGTAATATCATTCACAGCATGAACAACACTCTTCACTGCCTGATAAGCTTGCAAACAGGCTGATTTGTCATAAGTGGCGATATTACATTCATTACATTCGTAACCTGGTACATTTGCGCGGGCAATAAACGGTTTTCCTTGATTGATATAAGGCTGCTCAAATGGTATTAGTGTTGCTTGAGCTAAACTGGAACAACATGGACAAGGTCGGTTTTCTGCAACTGGAGCATCGAAGCTTATATCAAACAAGGTAATTGAATCACTGGGTCTTGATGCTTCTAAACGGCTCATAACATTAACTCCGATTCACAAAATACGCTACCAGTAATATTACAAGTAAACCGCCAATAAGCATAAATAATAACGGTGTCATAAAAGTCACCTCCGTTTCTTCATGAGTAAATATGCGCTCCAGTAGGCTGCTGCCAACATTATAAACCCTACTGCACCAACTGTGTAATTAAATGGTTTTTCTGATATCGCCTGGGCAATCACAAGACCGAAAAATACTCCATTACCCCATTGCATTATATGTTCAGCAAACGATTTCTTCTGGTCTACTGTTAATCACTGCGCCATACTAACCTTATGATAACACAATTCGATTGTGCAGAGTCGAACCGAGGTATTTACTGCTTAAGTTTAAATCTGCTTCCGAAATCCTGTCCGGTCAGTGGAAACTGACTCCTGATTTTTCATAATCGTGTGTGACTGTTTGGTAAAAATCCGGGTATTGCCAGGCACGTCGTGATCGAGTAAAACACATGCCCCAACCACACTATTACTACCAATTTTTACTCCCGGCATGGTGTGCACGCCCACGCCAATTCGCGAGTTTTCACCAATCACGACACCCAATTTACTCCGACCTGAATCTATCCGTTCTTTTTTAATAGTTGAGCTCACATTTTTTTCATCAAAGCGCAAATTCGCAAACACCGCGCCTGCCCCAACCCCGACATTATCAGCCAAAACACTATCACCCACATAATTCGTGTGTAACCAGGTATTACTACCAATGTAACTGCGCGTAATATCACTGCCAAAACCAATGACTGAATTTTCACCAATCATGGAACTTCGCACCATAGTATGATTGCCAATAATCGTATTTTTTCCTATATATAACGGTCCAACCAGTTTGGCATATTCCATCACCCGCACTCCGGCTTCGAGAATTACCGATCCCGTAAGCGTGGCGGTGTTATGTACGTCTGCAGTGGAATCAATGCGCGACTCGTTAACAGTACTTAAGTAATAATCCATAGCAGTCAAGGTGTGCCACGGGTACTTAACAGGTAACCAAGTCTCAGTATAGGGCAGCATCTCAAACTGCTCGCCAGCAGCCATCATTTTGGATAAAGCCTGTTCGTATTGGTCATCTGTTCTAATTTTTGCCGGAATTTTTTCCAAATAAGGAATAATGTCGGTGCCACGGCCGAAGTAATCGCAGACCAGGCGCACATAAGAACTCGGGGTTTTATCTTTACCTGGTTTTTCAATCACCCGTTTCACCTGCTTGCCGGCAAGTTCAAGGTAGCCGCCGGGAAAATATTCAGTCGTGTGAAAACCGATAAGTAAATTTTTGCGGCTGGAAAATTCAAGTAACCGAGATAACAACTGTGGTGAAATCACGTCATCGGCATTCAGAATCAAGAGTGGTTTGTCTGTAATATACTGGCGCGCTGATAAAATCGCAGCTGCCTGACCCTCACCCTGTTGTGTCTCAACCGTAATTCCCTCGCCGTCAATCCGGGTCGCAATTTCCGGACTAATCACAACCACAATGTCCCTGCAGCCGGCAGTTTTTAAAAAATTGATCTGATGTTCAATAAACGGTTTGCCTAAAAAGGGCAGCAGCATTTTGTGCGGCAATGGCCAGAAACGGGTGGATTTCCCGCCTGAAAGAAGCAAAACTGTTGGTTGATTCATAACTACAATTCCTCCTTTATGCGTTTAATGTCTGCGCCTAGATTTTTAAGTCGTTCGTCCAGTTTTTCATATCCGCGATCCAAATGTTCAACTTCAGTTAGCACCGAGGTGCCCGTTGCCGCCAAAGCCGCGACCAAAAGGGTGGCTCCGGCGCGAATATCAGTCATTTCCAGAATCGCATCGTGGAGTTTTGTTGGACCTATAATTTTAACTCCCTGATAGTACCCCGGTATCCGGTCCTGCCA
>DQGR01000063.1 GCA_003524845.1 Patescibacteria group bacterium | reverse complement strand
ACTATCGTCCCCGCCCGTGAGCGATTTTTGCGAGCGCTCAAAGGAGTGATTGATCCAGAAGCCAAACGCAAAATCATTGGCAAGCTTTACGTTGATATTTTTCAGGAAACAGCTGCGAAACATCCGGAAGTAGCATTTCTCGCACAAGGCACGATTTATTCTGACGTGATCGAATCCAAAGGCAGCAAACATGCATCGCGGATTAAATCGCACCACAATGTTGGTGGTTTACCCAAAAGCCTGAAACTCACACTGCTCGAACCAAATCGTAACTATTATAAAGATGAAGTGCGCGAGATTGGCAGGCGCTCTGGCCTCCCCGAAGAAATCGTCATGCAGCAACCATGGCCCGGGCCCGGACACGCTATTAATATTATCGGTGAAGTGACGGAAAAGCGGCTCGAACAGGTAATAACAGCCGACACCATTATGGTTGAAGAAATGCAACATGCCGGGCTTTACGAAACTGTGTTTGAGTGTTTTGCGGTCATGACCGGCGCTTTTTCAACTGCGGTCAAAGGCGATGGCCGGGCTTTTGCCGAAGTCGTGGCAGTGCGTTCGATCAATACCAATGATTTAATGACAGTCGAGTGGACGAAAATTCCGTACGAAGTATTGCAAAAAATCTCCTCGCGCATCGTCAATGAAGTGCCTGACGTCTCGCGTGTCGTCTACGACATCACCGGCAAACCTCCGGCCACAGTCAGGTGGGAGTAGTTTAGACCTTTGAAGTTAGATTTTGGATTTTAGAATGAATAATTCAAAAATTACATTATTTACAGATCTCATTGTATGGCGAAGAGCGGCATCTTCAATCACATCGAATATCGCCGAAGGATTTGGAAGACAAACATATAAAGAAAAAGTGCAGTTCTATTATCTTGCCTCGGGATCATTAACTGAATTAAAAAATCAACTATTTATAGCTAGAGACGTGGGATACTTACAACCACAAAGTTACAACGAATTAAATGATCAACTCGAAACAACACATAAATTACTTAATGCTTTTATCACCAAAACAAAATCTTTTATAACAAATTCCAAAATCAAAACAAACTCTAAAATCTAACATGGCTGACTTATCTTTTCTCAAAAATATTCCCCTTACCGAACTTCACACCCACTTGGGCTTTTCCGTGTCACCGACTATGCTCTGGGAACTGGCACACGAGCAAGGCCTCAAACTTCCGACCAAAGACTATTGGGAATTTGAAAAACTGATTACGATTTACGACCAGAAAGATTATGAAGAATATTTACAACTGTATGACTTAACTGAAAAAATTCAATCCTCGCCCGAAGCCCTGTTTACTGCCATTCAGGTAGCTATTTCCGGCGCGTACCGGAAAAATAATATTACCAAACTGGAACTTAGATTTAACCCAATCTTAAGAGCCCGCGGCGGTGAACGGGATCTGGATCACATTATTGTCTTTACCCTTCAAGGCATGGAACGGGCTATGCTTAAATATCCAGTGAAAGCCGGCGTCATTCTCATGATGGACCGCCGGTTTACTGAACATGAAAATGCCGCAATTGTGAAAAAGGCAATTAAGTATAAATACAGAGGTGTGGTCGGAGTAGATTTAGCCGGGCCAATTAAACGCACTGAAAATAGTCAGGGATTTAAGCCAAAACAAATCGCTCATCTAATCAAACAGGCTAAGGAAGCCGGACTCGGTGTCACGGTACATACCGGCGAGGCCACCAATGTCGCGGAAATGTGGGAAGTGATTGAGGAACTCAAACCCAATCGAATTGGACATGGCATCGCCTGTGTTGAAGATGAGAAATTAATGAAACATTTAACAACCAAGTATATTGTTCTTGAAACCTGTCCCACTTCAAACCTCCATACCAAGTTGGTTAAAAACTTTGATGAGATGCGTCACATGTATTCGACGCTGAAACAACATAACGTTCCATTTACGATTAATACTGACGGCCCGGAAATGCAGCGGATTTCTTTGCGCGGTGAGTTTGAAAAATTACTTGATAATCAAATCCTAACCGTAGAAGATATTCTCAAAGCAAACAAAATCGCAACCGAGGCAAGCTTTATTAGATACACTGGACGATAGACGATAGACAATAGACGATTGAAGGTAGGAACAGAGCATAGAAAATAGAAGATAGATACAACGAATCTATTTTCAACATTCAATTTTCTACCACTATTTTCAATACTCTACCATCTACCGTCTAAACAAAGGAGGCATATGAACAACACCAATCCATTACTCAATATTCCCGAATACCTGACCTATGATGACGTGCTGCTGTTACCCAACTACTCTGAAGTCCGGCCGTCGCAAACTCAGGTGCAAACGCAATTAACTGATCAAATAAGGTTGGATATTCCCATCGTCGCCTCACCAATGGACACTGTATGTGAAGCTGAGATGGCAATTGCCCTTGGTGAGCTTGGCGGCCTGGGTATAATACACCGTAACCTATCAATTGCTGATCAAGTGCAGCAGGTCGAACGGGTACTCAAGGCTAAAATTACCGTCGCGGCTGCAGTTGGAGTTGGCAGTGATTTTAACGAGCGCACTGAGGCACTGGTCAAAACCGGCATTAAAATCCTGTGCATTGACTCAGCACATGGCCATACAAAACACGTGATCGAAGCAACAAAACTCATTAAAATCAAATATCCAAAGATTGAACTCTTATCCGGAAATGTAGCTACCTACGAAGGCGCCAAAGCTTTGTTTGCAGCCGGGGCTGATGCGGTCAAAGTCGGCATGGGCCCAGGCAGTATTTGTACCACCCGTGTCATGTCTGGTATGGGTGTACCGCAACTCACGGCCGTAGTTGAGGGTGTTCGTGCAGCCCGTGAATTTAAAAAATACGTGATTGCCGATGGTGGAATTCGGACGAGCGGCGATATTGTCAAAGCTTTGGCTGCCGGAGCATCCACGGTCATGCTTGGCTCACTTTTGGCCGGCACCGATGAGGCACCGGGTGAAGTCGTACAAATGGGTGATAAACTCTACAAAACCTACCGCGGCATGGGGTCGGTTGCGGCCATGAAGCATGGGAGCGCTACCCGTTACGGCCAAAAATGGGAAAAGGGTAAAACTAAAGAGTTAGTCCCGGAAGGCGTTGAAGGTTTGGTGGCGCACAAAGGCCCGCTTGCCGATCATATCCACCAGCTCATCGGCGGCGCGCGCGCGGGTATGGGGTATTTAGGAGCAAAGACAATTTCTGAATTGCACCAAAAAGCCAAGTTTATCAAAATCACCAATGCCTCACTCATTGAATCCCACCCGCATAACCTGGTGATCACCAATCCGGGAAAGAACTATGTGTAATCGTGATATAATCTGGTTATGGACGCTCGTTACCTTGAAGAAATCAAAGCAATTTTAAAAAAATACCTGAATCAAAACCAGCGGGTATTTCTTTTTGGTTCCCGGGCCGCAGGAACTGCACATAAATATAGCGATGTTGATATCGCCATAGAAGCAGACCAGCCGCTTGATCCGGCTACCAAAGTCAAACTTGAAGAAAGCTTTGAAAATTCCAATGTCCCATTTCGCGTTGACATAGTTGATTTTTCTCAGGTGTCAGAGGATTTCAAAGCCGTGGCAAAACAACACCTGTTACCCTTATAACCTATGACTAAGACTACCGCGCTCTTTACACAGCTGGAACTTGCTACTGAGCGGCTCATTGAAGCTATCGCACTTCCCGAAACACAAATTCACCGTGATGCAACTATTCAACGTTTTGAATTTACCTTTGAACTGGCCTGGAAATTGATGCATGCAATTTTAGCCGATAATGGAATTGAAGTATACGGTCCCAAAAACACTTTTCGCGAAGCAGCTCGTTTGCAACTCATCGACAACGTTGAAATCTGGTTTACGTTTCTCGAAGCTAGAAATTTAACAACTCATACTTACAAGGAAGATAATGCAAAATACGTTTACCGGAAAGCTAAAGAATTTAGCCAGTTGCTGCCGGAGTTCATCGAAAAAGCTCGCTCCTCTACTATTATTGAAACTAGTAATTCCGCTTCATAGGCCTGTATCACCACATAACCTGGTGATCACCAATCCGGGAAAGAACTATGTGTAAACGAAAAAGTCCTCGTTATATACTCCTTGGTAAACCGATTTCCACTTTAGTTGTGAACTTTAGTATAATACGGCCAAACTATGGCAGCTAGTCCTGAGATATTCCGCGCCCAACCTCTTGAAAATGGCGATTCATCACTTCCGGTAGTACAACGCCGGGTACTACCAATTTATAGATTGACAACTCAATTTATGAAGCCTGACTGCGAAATGCTCGATATTGGCACGTATGACGGCTTTGGTGTTGTTGAATTGTTAAATTCAGCTGAGGGAAAAGTCAAACATCTTACCAGTATTGATATTGATCCCAAAATGCTTGCCCGAGCACTATCCAGATCGGAAATCAACCAGGAACTTGAGCAAAAAGGATTGCATTTAGTGCAAATGGATGCCCGAAATTTAGCTTTGCCAAATAACTGCATTGATCTTGTTACACTTATTGAGGTTATCGGCGTGGGTCTAGAAAATTCTGATGATCCACTAGCAGATTGGCGCAAAATACTAAATGAAAGCGCTCGGGTATTAAAAAATGATGGAACACTCATATTTACATTTCGTGACATTCTCGATTCATATCCTGATGAAACCATTGAATGGGATACTTTTTCGGCTAATGACGGAGGGTTAAAAGGAATCCCCTTAAATAAAGGCGCTTTGGAACAAGATATTGGAGCAATATTTGAGGAAGTCATGTGGTATGGCCAAATACTTATGGAACGTGATGGCAGAGTACCAGGACGAATTTATTACAAAGAAGATAACGTTATACATACGTTTTGGAATTCCCAAGCTTTTATACCAATAGAGAAAACTCAAATTGATGTCTGGGAAAAACGTCTTGGAGCAAACTACTTTCCGCTATTTTGGATTGGTATAGCTAAATATCCACGAAAGTAAATTTCAACGTCTACCACCATCTTTCAATTTATGTAGTCAAGCGAAATGGAGTTGTTGAATCCCAGATAGGCATGTTCGACCAACAAAGGGCGGCTTGATTTAGCCTGTCAGTTTGACCTTTTAGTGAGCTTGAAATACTCTAGGATATTTTGTAAAATACAGCTTTATGCTAGAAATTCTTCGAACCAAATCGCAAGACCTTTACGGATTTAGTCGTTCTTCTCAAGAGGTATCAACAGAGGCAAAGCCAGTTTCCGAAGCTCAAACCTCAATTCTCCGGCAGATCAGTGAGATACTAAAGTCTTCAGAATTTCAACAAAAGATAAAAAAGGGGCAGATTACGTTTGCAATGATCAAACCAAACTTGCGCATAACTAATAGCGACTTAACGGATGAAGAAGTTGCAGAACAACTTAAGAAAGATATTGCTCTTGAAAGCCCGCGTGTCAATGGCTTAGAAATAATCTTTGAGTTACCTTTACCTTTTACTTTTGAACGGGTAGAATCATTTTACGCAGGAGTTAAAGACAAGTTACTTAACCTCCCTGCCGCACAAGTTAATGATCATCACTTCCCTAATCGATGGGAAATGTTTAAATATATTATGGCTCAAGGAATGGCTACATTTCTTATTCTTCACTCACCTCAGGGAAACGCTGTAAATAAATGGCGTCAACTTATCGGTCCCACTTTTCCGAGTTTAATTCCTTCAGATGAATCATGGAAGTTGAGGAGCAGATTTACCGACTTAAATAACGGTATACATGGTAGCGATAGCATAGACTCAGTACACGAGGAAATTAAGTGGTTTGCATCGCAGTTAGAACAAATTACTAAGGACATATGACAGAAGTTATAGGTCTTTCTGAAAATTTAAAAAGTTTTTATTTGGCACTACAAACACAGGGTATTCACATTCCTTTAAGATCAACTGGTACTTTAGCAGAAAACTGGTTGGTGCGAGGCGATGGTGACGTAAGAAAACTTCAAGTTGCGGAAAGCGTTTTTTCTCCGAAGTCAGGTCAAATGGCGAGTTATGGAGTTTTTTTTGGTGATAATATAAGCTGCCTTACGCCAGCCGATATTTTTTATGTATTTCGGCGAAAGGACTTATCAAATAAATGAACTCATTTCAAAACTAAT
>DQGR01000005.1 GCA_003524845.1 Patescibacteria group bacterium | reverse complement strand
TTGTTTGCGTGGTATGCCAAAGATTTGCCCCGTCCTGACAAAGTCGCCCGTACCGAAGGCATTTCCACAATTATTTATGACCGAAATGGTGAGTCTATCTATGATATTTATAGAGATCAAAACCGGATTCCGGTTGCTTTTGAGGAAATGCCCGAGATGCTCAAAAAAGCCACAATTGCGATTGAAGACAAGGATTTTTACAAACATGAAGGTTTTTCATCACTTGGGATGATGCGGGCTTTTTTAAATATCATTTTTCTCCACCGGCTTGAAGGAGGTTCGACCCTGACCCAGCAACTTGTTAAAAATGTTCTGTTGACCAATGAGCGAACCGTACCGCGGAAAATTAAAGAGGCAATTCTGGCGATCCAGATTGAACGCAAATACACTAAAGACGAGATTTTACAGATGTATTTGAATGAAACCCCGTATGGGAGTGTTACTTACGGAATTGAGGCAGCGGCGCAGTATTATTTTGGAAAAAAAGCGCGCGATTTAGCTCCGGTTGAGTGCGTCATTTTGGCTGGGTTGGCTCAGTCGCCCTCACGCTACTCGCCATTTACCGGTGAAAAAGATGCCTATATTTGGCGGAGTGAACAGGTTATTCGGAGACTCCATGAAGATGGAAAAATTGATGGAGAAATGGAAACGGCGTTAAAAACAGAATTGCCCAACGTCTTGTTTACCGGTGGTGAGGAAAAGTTTAAAGCCGCACATTTTGTCAATTACGTTAAGGAATTACTCGTGCAGCAATTTGGCGCTGTTATCGTTGAAGGCGGCGGTTTACGGGTGACCACTTCGCTTGATTTGAAACTGCAGGAAGAGGCAGAAAAGATCGTTAAAGAAGAAGTAGAAAAGGTTAAGAACCTGAAAGTTGGAAATGGCGCCGCAATCGTTATCGATCCAGGTAGCGGAGAAATACTGGCCATGGTTGGATCAAAGGATTACGAAGCCTCAGATTCGGCGGGAGCGAAATTCAACGTGGTGACACAAGGGTTACGGCAACCGGGAAGCGCCTTGAAGCCAATTACTTACGCCCAGGCGTTTAAAGAAGGATTTACCCCCGCTTCTATCATTATGGACGTGGAAACCAAATTTCCCGGTGGTCAAAATGAAAAAGACTACGCTCCCAAAAACTACGATTTAAAGTGGCGGGGGCCGGTGCAGTTACGTTTTGCTTTGTCAAATTCAATTAACATGTCGGCGGTGAAAACCGTGGCGCTTATTGGGGTTGAGGATATGCTGCAGCTCTCGTATGACATGGGACTCACCACACTTGAACCAACCAAAGAAAACATGACCCGGTTCGGTTTATCAGTCACTCTGGGAGGCGGCGAAGTGCGCCTCATTGAACTTGCGCAAGCGTACGGTGTGTTTGCTACCGGTGGCGTAAAACAGGAACCAGTCGCAATTCTGAAAGTTACTGACCAGAAAAACAAAACTCTCTATGAATTCAAACCGAACACCGGTAAGCGGGTGTTATCAGAAGAAATTTCCTATCTGATTACTAGTATTTTGTCTGATAACGAGGCGCGGTCGCTCGTTTTTGGCCCCCGGTCGCATTTATATATTCCGGGTAAATCAGTGTTTGTCAAAACCGGAACCACTGACGATAAACGTGACAACTGGACGATTGGCGGCACAAAATCCCGAATAGTGGGGGTATGGGTTGGCAATAATGACAACAGCGAAATGCATCCGTCGCTGGCTTCCGGGGTGACCGGAGCCGCTCCGATCTGGAACCGGATGATTAAAGAAGCCATTAAGGACCGCAAAGACGAACCATTCAATAAACCAGGGAATATAGTTGAAATGGACATTGATGCATTTGGTGGCGGATTGCCGCGTCCTGAGTTTCCGACCCGTAAAGAATTTTTTATTAAAGGCACTGAACCGACGACAACCGGATCAGTTTACAAAAAACTGAAGATTTCCAAAAATAGCGGTAAGCTCGCTAACGATGTGGAAATAGCCAGCGGCGCCTTTGATGAAAAAGAATTTATTGTCTTTTCCGAAAGTGATCCGATTTCAACTGACGGCAAAAACCGCTGGCAAGAAGGGATTGACGAATGGTTAAAAACCCAGTCCGACCCGAAGTATCACCCGCCGACTGAAACTTCAACTGACCGGAGTGACAACGTAGTTATGAATATTACTTCGCCTTCCGATCAGCAAAGACTGGATGATCATGATGTCAGAGTTAGTGGTGAAGCGTTTAGTCTTGGGCGGATCACGGAAATTACCGTCTGGATTGACGGAATGGAAGTGGATCGGGTGAAAGATGTCAATTTCTTTTCCCGAGTGTTTAATCTCAATACTGGTCCACACACAATTCGTATGACTGCGCGGGACGACCGGGGCAAAGATGCGACCGGAGAAGTGAAAATTGGGGTTAAAAAAGAATGGAATGAATCAGTTGCTGCTTCACCGGAACCGAGCAGTTCTCCTTAATTACCGCCTTTCAGTTGCGCGTGGAATGAACGTTCAACAACCTCAATAATTTGTTGCCGCAAAGTATTAACTTCTTCCGGTGTAAGCGGTTGAATGGGGTTTAGATATTCAATTCTGACGGAAACTGTATTTTCAAATTTATTTAAAAACTGCACGGTGTGAATTTTTTCAGAAACTGCAGAAATTGAATTCATTAGTTCCCCCACCGGAGTTTGAGCCGGCACAGTAAACGATAAATCTTCAATTACGGGCGGAAACTTAGAAATTGGGGTGTATCGTTTGACCTGATTAACTTTCTCAACCAGTTTTGCAAAATTAAGTTCAAGTACGCAAATTGGAATTTTGATGCCCAGTTTTTGCAACAGATCAGTCTTTATTTCACCGCAAACGCCGAATTCATTAAACTGCACAGAACGATCAAGGTTCCATTCCGGATATTTCAACTCGTCAATTACAGTAGGTTTGTTTGGAATACCGAATAATTCAAACAGACGTTCTGCCACCCCCTTGGTTTCATAAAAGCGTTCACCGGTTAAGACAATTGCCAGTATCGGTGTTTCCTCAGGTAATTCATTTTTGCGATATTTATAGATATTACTCAGTTCAAATATCTTGAAATCGGCGCGAATATTCAGGTTTTGCTTTGTATTCACAAGTAGACTGGGGATGAGCGCCGGACGCATATACACCCATTCAGAAGATAATGGATTAGCTATTTTATACGCGTTTTGTTTATTTAGTTTAAACAAGTCCATTAGTTCTTCAGAAATCATGGAATACGTGTACGTTTCCGTAAAGCCCCAATCGCGCAGCCGTACTTTAACTTCTTCTTCCCAGAAAAAGGTTGGATCTACAGTTGTTGACGGTGGAGCTGAAGCGGGAAGAGTTGCAACAATTCGATGGTATCCATAAATCCGGGCTACTTCTTCAATGATATCAACATCGATTGCAATATCGCGGCGGAAACTTGGAATTTTGACGGTAATTTCAGTTTTTGATAATTTTGCCTCCAGTTGCAGAGACTGCAAAATATCGATGACTTCGATATCTGGAAGTGAGGTGCCGAGATAGGTAATTAACTTTTCTTTACTGACAGTTACGTTTACTGGTTCGTATTTAGAATCATATACGTCATACACCGGGCTGGCAACTTGCGCATTAGCCAGTTCCTGCATCAGCTCAATGCCTTTGTGGATTGTTGGTAAAACCAGTTCCGGATCAAGTCCTTTTTCAAAGAGGGTCGCCGCTTCAGTGCGATGTGCGAGTGCCATTGAGGTTTTGCGGATATGGCCGGGATCATACGTTTGCATAAAGAGGACAACTGAGGTAGTGGCATCTTTTATGCTGGAATTTTCTGCACCCATAATACCGCAGAGGTCAATGAGAGTTCCATTACCGTTTTCGATTACAATGTCATGTCCAGGAAGCGTGTGAGTTTTACCATCGAGTGTGGTTAATCGTTCTCCCTTTTTACTTTCCCGTAATAACATAACGGGAATTTTATTTTTATTTTTGCCAATTCGATCATAATCAAATGCATGGGCTGGCTGGCCATACGCGCGCATTAAATAATTGGTAATGTCAATAACATTATTGAGTGGTCGGATTCCGGTAAGTTCCAGATATTTTTTTAACCAGACCGGCGAATCTTTTACCGTGACGTTGGTTAAGACAACCGAAGTCCAGCGAGGGTTAAGTACTGGATTTGTTTTAATACTCAAAGGTTTACTGCTTTTTAAGGTAACTTCTCGACTCGCTCCGCTCGCTCGAAGAATATAATTATCAGTGTTTAATTTGTAAGGGTCGTTTGTAAACTTTGCGGATATATTAAAGCGTGGCAAAATCGCCGCTGCTTCACGGGCAATGCCGATAACTGACATGGAGTCAGGCCGGTTGGTGGTGATTTCGATATCGTAGACAATTTCATCAGCAACTTTAGTGATCCGTTCCACTGACGGGCCGCAAAGGGATAAGTACTCCTTAATTTGTTCAGGAGTGGCTTTGGTTTTTAAATACTCACGTAACCACTGGTCCGGAATTAAAATATTCATAATCGAAATGTAAAAATTAAAAAGTAAAAATCAAAATGACAAAGTAAAATTTAGAAAATTATTAAAATTTCAAAATATACGCAACTTTACACTTTAATTTATCATTTTTCATTTTGATATTTGCATTTTCAATTATTTAGAACTGTTCCAAAAACCGCAAATCATTGTTGTACAATAAGCGAATATCGTCAAGTTGCGTTCCTGATTTCATCATATAGGTGCGTTCAGCTCCCCAGCCAAAGGCAAAACCATTATATTCATCTGGATTAATTTTTCCGGCCTTAAGGACATTGGGGTGGACCATACCGGCGCCACCCAATTCGAGCCAGCCGGATTTACAGAGCTTACAGCCCTTACCGAGACAGATACCGCAATTAATATCAACCTCAAACGACGGTTCGGTAAACTGGAAATGGTACGGCCGGAGTCGGGTTTTGCGCTTTTCCCCATAGAAATTCTGGACAAAAAAATCAAACACTCCTTTCAAATTTCCAATTGAAACATGGTAGTCAATGTACAAGCCCTCAAACTGGTGAAACATCGGTACGTGTGATACGTCAGATTGCCGGCGGTAACATTTGGCAATATTAATCATCCGGATGGGCAGTTTGCCTTTTTCCATTTCCCGCACTTGACCATTTGAAGTGTGGGGAGTGAGGACGATTTTTTTGGTCGTTCGTCGTTGGTCGTTCGTCGTTGGTTGCTCAATGAAGAAAGTTTCCCATTCATCGCGCGCCGGATGATGCGCGGGCATATTTAATTTTTCAAACGCGTATTCATCCCAGTCAACTTCTTTGTGCCGGACGCGCGTAAAACCAATCCGGCTGAATATTTCCGTAATTTCCATAATCGCTTGGGAAACGATGTGTAGATGTCCCTGAGGTGGCTTAATTCCGGGCAGACTGACATCAAACCACTGCGAATTTACCGGAGTTTGACTTTCGCGCCGACGAATAAATGCTTCCTGAATCGACGACTTAAATTCATTTACGAGTTGTCCCGCGGCTTTTCGCTCAAAGTCAGGCAGATTTCGTAATTCCTTAATCAGTTCAGTTGCCTGACCATGGCTGCCAAAATATTCGACCTGGAGCGCTTCCAGTTCGTGGACCGCGCGTTTAGAAATCTTCTCAAATAATTCATTTTCTATATCTATGAGTAACGTGCGGAATGAATTTAAGGTCATGGATTGAGTGTTAACATTCTCTGTACTTCGAGTAGTTTTTTTTACCGGTTCGGGTAACGGGTCAATGGCATAGTAAATCCGGGTAAGCTCACCAGCGGATTCAATTGCAGTAACGCGAACCGGTCCGACTTCACCTGAGCTTTTGACTTGCGTGCCGCCGTCGGGGGTGGGCGCAAATCCGGCAATGGTTAAAATCCGCAAGGGTTTATTTTTACGCAGTTTCTCCGGCACCCAGGCAACTCGTTCCTTAAGTTCGTCAATCGTTACAAACTCCGTGGCAAACTGTCTGTCTTCGGCCACGAGCATATTGGTTTCAGTTTCCAGGCGGTTTTTGAGTTTCGGATTAATAATCCCTTGATATTCAATATAGGCGTGCGTGCCATGTTCGCCTTTGACCGGAACCAGTCCGGGAATGGCCTGCGTCACAACTTCGTGCAACAAATGTCTGGCACTGTGCCAACGCATGTGATCAAACCGCAATGTCCAGTCAATTTGCGCTGTGACCTCTTCGTGTTCAGTGAACGTGCCCTTAAGCATGCCTTCGTGGACTACATTGCCACTGACGAGGCGACAATGAGTAACCTTTAACTTACCGTTACTCCCTGCGATTAAACCCTGATCTGAGGGTTGTCCTCCGCCTTCTGGATAAAAAACCGTTTGCTCAAGCATGACAAACGTCTGTTTACCTTTTTGCGTGACTGCCAGTATTTTGGTTTTAACTGACTTTTGATAACTGTCAGAAAGATACAATAAATTACCTGCCATACGAGTTATTGTAACAAATTTATTACATCCTTTCCTTGTAAGATCCATTTCCATTCGCTTTTTCATTTCCTGGTGAACGAAGTCTGATCGTATTATTTTCGTTAATTACATAACCGCTCATGACAATAGAGACTACGCTTCGGGCTAGTTCCAGTGAGACTTCCTGAGATTTCATTAGTTCTCTAGTAACTTGTGAGAAAATGTATTCAAGATTTGGTAATTCGTAAGAATCGCTGATTACGATTCCGGATCCATTGATCTGCTGCATGATAGTACGAACCATCTGAGTATGAATTTCCCAGGCATTGCATAATAGCGGTTGCTGCTGTTCCAATAAATTTTGTAAATTAGTTCCGTTTGAGTACATAGTATGATTCCAACTCATCCGCCTTCTTCGCCTGGGGCGGATTTGGTGGATTTGTGACAATAAGACTCTCCGCCAGCCGGCGGATCGTTAACTGTCACATAAAAAAACTCCCTAGCGGGAGTTCGATTAGCCTTTCTTTTCTTTTATTCCACTAATCAGAGACTCCCGTTATGGAGCTGGTAAAAAAGAAAAATAATTGAATTGTATGCATGTTATAAAATCGCTTAACTATTAATTTTAACTCGGTACTCTATTCGTTCTGCTACCGTATTGTAATAATCGGTAACAAGATTTGCAAGTACGCCGATATGTAGGGAAGAACCTTTTGCCAGAAGCTCATTGGCAAGGGTCGCATTTCTAGATAAAGTGCTCATGCTTGCTGGTAAATAATCACTTTCATCTTGAGCATCGGACTCATTTGGATAAAAATTTCTCAACGCGTCCAGTATATACCCCTGAAGTCCAGCGACTTCACATAATTCAAATTCCCGATCAGTTTTTCGAAACGTAGAGTGATGTGCGCCCCAACATTTGATGAGTAAGTTACTTATTGCAGTAATGGTAATATCAGGGGAGTCTTGTGTTTGTTCAAACGGTTTTAGCTTAATGTAGTAGTCTTTTTCTGAATCTACCATTATTTTTTTGACGAGTAGTTAATTAAATTTAAGAGTAATCCTATCTAATTCGTCTGATCCCGGACTTTGTCAACGATGATTTTAAACACCTGTGGATCGTTGATTGCGAGATCTGCCAAAGTTTTGCGGTCAAGCTGAATATCTGATTTCTTGAGTGCATTAATAAACTGATTGTAGGTCAAATCCATTTGCTGGACTGACTGGTTGATACGTGAGACCCAGAGTTCACGCATATCCCGCTTTTTCAATTTGCGGCCGGTATGTGCATATTCGCCAGCATGCAGCACGGTTTCACGAGCCACCCGAACCAATCTCCGTTTGGTCATCCGGTACCCCTTGGTTAAATTCAGTAATTTTTTATGCTTGGCCTTGACAGTAACGCCTCGTTTTACCCGTGACATACTCTTGAAACCCCTTTCCAGGTTAAGTGCTTCTAATTATTGTACACAAATTTACGCATATGGCAACTGGTGTTTAATTCCAGCAGTGAAGGAGTTACTGACTTGAGCTCCTTTTTTAAAGCCGCGTTTTTGTGATTTTGATTTATTGTGCCGCAAATGGCGCGAATTCTGCCGCGCCCGTAAAATTTTACCAGTTTTGGTAATTTTGAATCGTTTTGAAGCTATTTTGTTGGTTTTTGCTTTCATCGGGTAGTAGATTTTCGATATTTTCTTACACAAAATGAATCAAAAGTCTCCTTTTCAACTTTATATTGTTATTCTGATAGTTAATAATCTAATTTTATTTATACGATCGATTTTCTATCGAAAATTCACTACCCGATTCATGGGTTCAAGTAGTTGCAGTTCGACTTTTCTTATCAGGCGCAATCATCGTAACTAGAACTCTGCCTTCAAAATGCGGTTCCCGGACCACTTTCTGATCTTTTAAAAGCTCCAGAAAACGCTTGATGACCCCAAATCCAAATTCTTTGCGGGTGATTTCCCGGCCCCGAAACGGAATTGCGATTTTCACCTGATTGCCGTCGGTCAAAAATTCCTGTGCCTGCTCCCGTCGGATTTCCAGATCATGTTCGCCGATAAACGGTCGTAAGCGGATTTCCTTGACTGAAACATTCTTAGTTTTTTTCTTTTCCTCGCGTGATTTGCGCGCTTCCAGATATTTAAATTTCTTAAAATCAATGAGCCGGGCGACCGGTGGAGACGCGTTTGGCGCAATTTCCACTACATCAATACCCAGCTCTCTCCCTTTTTTAAGCGCCTCTTCTTTCGTGACAACCCCAATTTGCTTACCGTTCTGGTCTAAAAGTCGCACCTCACGCGCTTGAATAAAATAATTCAAGCGGTAGAACTTGCGACTGGGATCTGGTTTACGATTGAATTTTGGTCTCAATGTCGTTTCGTAATTGAGTTATAAACTCAGTTACTGTGAGTACGTGAGATTTATTATCACGCCCTCGAATTGAAATAGACGGCGGTTGCGCCGCAATTTCTTTATCACCCATTATACCGATAAACGGCACTTTTTGCAATGTAGCCGCGCGAATTTTGTTTTGCATCGATTCTGCTCTCGAGTCGAGTTCGACGCGAATACCTCTTTGCAAGAGGACCTCTTGCAAACGGCGTGTGAAAGCCACATGTCGCTCAGCAATGGGAACCAGTGTCACTTGGACTGGCGAAAGCCAAAGCGGAAATTTACCTTGATAGTGCTCTGTCAAAATTGCAATAAATCGTTCAAAGGAACCAAATATGGCTCTATGAATCATTACCGGCCGTTTTTCCTTACCATTTTTATCAGTATATACAAGTTTAAATGCTTCCGGTTGGTGAAAATCGAGCTGTACAGTGGCTAACTGCCACTCACGGTTTTGAGAATCTTTTATGTGGACGTCAATTTTAGGACCATAAAAAGCCCCATCTCCCTTTTTATCACCAAAGCGAAGTTTTTTTCTTTTGAGAGCTAGTTCTAGATCTTTTTCCGCTTTGGTCCAGTTGTCATCGGTGCCAGCTCTTATTTCAGGTCTAGTTGCAAGACGAAATTCATATTTAAATCCAAAACTTTTATAAAATGCGATCATCATGTCTAGGATTTCCGAAACCTCGTTTAGTATTTGATCTTCAGTTGTGTAAATGTGAGCATCGTCCATTGTTATTTGTCGGACTCTAAGGAGTCCATTTACCTCTCCTGATTTTTCTCTCCTGTGCAGCCGACCAATCTCTGATAAGCGTAAGGGTAGCTCTTTATAACTTCGCGTTTTAAATCTGTATAAGACGGTTGAACCAGGACAATTCATAGGTTTGAGCGAATAATTTACGGGAAGTCTATATGAATATTTTCCATTTTGTTTATCGAGCAAAATTATAGTAATGCTTATCTTTTTTGAATCTAAATCTATTGGAAGTTCAAATGAAGAAACATGAGTTGATAAGGTTTTAAGTCGTTTTGCAATTTCCACATTTTTTTCTTTAATTTTTTTATCAATTAACAAAATCTCATCGTCTTCATAGATAGGGAGATTGTACATATTATGTTCACCAAATTTTTCCCAATGGCCAGATTGCTTAAATAAATGGTTCTTTACCATTATAGGAGTTGAGGTTTCTACATATCCTGCCTTTTCGGTGAGTTCTCTTATGTATTTTTCCAACTCTCTAAAAATAACCATACCTTTTGGAAGCCAAAAGGGCGCTCCAGGAGCAATTTCATCAGTGAAAAACAACTCCTGTATTTGGCCGATTTTTTTATGGTCTAACAAATCACTTTTGCTCATAATAGTTCCTTACTTAATAAATTCTACCTCGGAGGGGATATAGTTGTACTTCAACTCAAACATTAACACAAAAAACCGTTCTTACATTCGCTCCCCTGAATTTCAGAGAAAGGTTCCAGCGAATGGAAAAACGGTTCTTAATTTACCCTATTTCGTTTAGGGAAACGCTTTCCTGTGAGATTGGTGAAGTCTCATTTCTGGAATTTTTAAGAATTCCAATCAGAAAGATAAAACACAGTATATCAGAAACTAAAAGGCTGTCAATCAGTAGGTTCAAGAATATTCAAAACTATTGAAGTCTAAACGTGGCGATCGCCCCTTCCCAACCTCCTTGTGGGTTGGAAGCAAAGGTTAGTGCGCCGTTATAAATGCCTGAAGTTGGAGCAAATCCGTCTTCGGTAAATAGCGGCTCCTGTGCACCGCTCGTGTATTTTTGTCTCAGGGTAAAACCAGTACCAGCGGTCGCGTTGATGTTTGCAGCATCCTCATGTAAAAAGGCGACAAAAAGTAACTCGTTGTCCGTTGTGGTTGAAACATTGCCACTTGAAGCTGCTGTTCCGGTACCACCATTATGCGCCACTTGGTCAATTCCATTGGTTAAAATCCCGCTATATTCGTGCGCGGCAATGGTAATATAGTGCGAACTTGCACTGTGAGCCGTAGCGGTGAAACTGGTTCCACCAATGACATTTGTGGCATACCAAATACTGACGTTTGAGTTTCCACTGGCAGGATCAGGGTGCTGGACTACTTTGCTATATGTGTTGCCAAAATTGTCAGTCAGTGAAGTTGTTTGCCCAGTACCCCCTTCTCCCCAAACACTGACGGCCACGATCACCGTGTTGCCGCTGATTACCGGGGTGGGTAACGTGACTGCGTGTGCGGTTTCACCGCCATTACCAACCGAGAGCGCACTTTGGACATATGATACAGCTGGATTTGGAGTCGCCGAGGGAGTTGGTGTGGGAGTTGGGGTAGGTGTGACACTCGGTTCAGGTGTAGGAGTCACGCTTGATTCCGGAGTAGGAGAAGGTGTGGGAGTTGGTGATGGTGTTGGTGAAGAAGAAGGACTTGGAGTTGCGGTTGGTGACGGTGATGGACTTGCACCAGTATCCAGACGCCCGTAATACAAGGTTGGTGAAGAATATGGGGTCTTGAAGAATAAAAACTCAATAGCCTCTGGCCTATTAAAACCTACTGCACCCCATTTAACAGATGGACTAGCGTCGAATGATCCTGTTGTTGAGTGCGCAAAAAGCACAGGGTTTGCCCAGGTACCATCTGGATTTCTAGCAACTGTACACATATCATCCATGCTCTTACAGGCGACATTATTCGGATGGCCATGCCCAACTGCATAAATGTCAACGCCGTTATTAGCAAGTGCAGGATCATGAGTAAAGACCGGTAATGCCTGGTCTACCCACCCGCTCCCGTCGTTTCTAACATAATGAATTCTTCCGTAATCATACGTACCACCAAAATTTTCCCAATCCTGCATATAAGCCAAATGCTTAATTCCATCACTTGTCACCAGTACACTGGGGCCCTGGTCAATATTCAAGCCAAAATTTGTACTTGACCATACTGGCGCCGTACTTACGGTAGTTGCTCCACCCCAAACTCCGGATGCTGACATGTTCCGAACCCTAATTACGTGTGGATCAACTGCTTCAGACATCCAGGATACAGTAAGGCTACCATCCATAGGAGAAATTGCAATCGACGGATGGCTCGCGAAACCGTTAGTGTCTACCAGAAAAGCAGAGGTAGCTGGAGTTAAGGTATTGCTTGCAGAATCATAAGTGAAAGATTGATGAATAATATAATTTGTCGATGACCGGTATGCGAAATGAATCTTTCCATCCAAGCCTATCATAGATGAAAGACCAGAAGTACCAATTTCTACGGGTGTGGAAGCTGAATTTGTAAAAACATTTATTCCGGGTTTAAAGGTATGGGTGGAAATATCAAATACATAATCAATTACTCTCCCATTTGTACTATTAATTAAAACGTGAATGATATTTGCTCCGTCGTAGGCTGTGTCAACGGATATGGGATTCCCTGATGTAACTAAATTAACACTGCCTAAATTGGTATTGTCTGCGGGAGTTCCGGGAACTGTGGTCCAATAAGCGTGCACTACCGGAGTTTCCGCTCCTCCGGCAAACATATAGAGCTTGTCATCATTTGCTCGTACAATCTGCCGTGGGATAACATCTACAAAACCTGGACCCACTGAAAATGAAGTTGCAGTCCCAGGAACCGGAGATACAGTCGGACTTGGTGTAGGTGTTGGGGTCGGTAACGGTGACGGTGTGGGAGTAGGAGTTGGTGTAACCGATGGTTCAGGTGACGGACTTGGTGTCACACTTGGTTCCGGAGTTGCCGAAGGCGTAATTGATGGAGTTGGGCTTGGTGTGGGAGTTGCACTCGGCTCTGGAATGGGCGTCGGTGTTGGAACCGGAGATGGTGTCGGTGTCACACTTGGCGTTGGATCAGGAGTTGGGGTTGGAGTTGGAGATGGTGTTACACCGCCAGTATACTCGACAATAAGTTTGGCTCCATTGGCCGCGCCGGAATTACGGCTTTTTACAAATTTTCTGCCCCATGGTCCACCGGTACCTTTAAGTATGATGGAAAGATTATTTCCCGTGGCCCATCCCGGCCGGTTCACTATTTCCTGAACTGTGGTTTTAATATCCTCAAGTGTATACCAGGTGTTGGCAGTCCAATTACTACTAGAATAGTGAGATACGAACGAACCAGTTAGTGACCGGGACGACATGCGGCTGCTGGCACTAAATACCATACTATTGTTAGCCGCTTCGCCAAACATCAGAAATTCCATACCAATCCATTGATTTTGAGCGGATTTTACCTGCAGCCGCGCGCTTTGGATGACTGCTCCCTGGGGAATTTGGACGGTGCTAAACCGGAAACCGGCATAACTTTTAGCAGGAGTTGATCCAGTACCCATCCACATGTTTGATTCATTGAGAAAAAAGCTGCTGCCATCTTCGTTTGCATCATCAGCATTATTTGCTACCTGAAGCGTTGCCGTATTTGGAGTTTGCGCGTAGGCTACTGAAAAAGAGGAAAACAGAACTACTAAAATAAAGAAATGAGTAAGTATTTTAGAGAATACCAATTTATCATTAAGCATAATTAGTATCATAAGCGGATAGTAGTAAGAATGTCAATAGTATGATTTTCAATTTGTTGTGAGTAAACTTTGAGTATAAGTCAGAATTGAAGTACCAAGAAATAATAGTACGGCGATTGAAACAACAATCATTGTGGCAATTACTATAATGTTAAACCAGACCGGATTGACATGTTTTCCCATCAGGTTTTTATTATTTGCCAGTTTGAGCATGAAGTATAATTGAACTGGTAATAATAATCCGTTGACGACTTGTAATCCGACGAGCAGCTTAATGAGTGATAAAGCTGGACTCAACACAATGGTGGCTGAAAGTACGATAATAAACGTAAACATGGCGTAAAAAATCGGCGCTTCTTCAAAACTGCGGTTAATTCCCGCCTCCCAGCCGAAGGCATTGGCCAGCGCAAATGAAGTAGTGAGCGGGACGACTCCGGCTGCTAAGAGAGAAGCTCCTAGAAGTCCCAAAGCAAATAGTATGCGTGCAAACTCACCCGCAAAGGGAACCAGGGCGGTAGCGGCATCGGCTGCGGTTTCAATCCGGATCCCTGCGGGAAACAGCGTTGAAGCGGTGGCTATAATAATAAATATAGCAACCAGATTGGCAAACAGCGTACCAATGAGGGTATCAAGGCGCGTATATTTAAAATCAGACATGGTAATCCCCTTCTCAACTACCGCAGATTGCGCAAACACCTGCATAAATGGGGCAATTGTGGTGCCGATGAGAGCTACGGTAAACAGAAAAAATTCCGGATCAGGGGAGATCGTAGGTTTAATTAAATTCACAGCCACACTATTCCAATCCGGTTTTGCAAGTACTGCGGCGAAAATATAGCTGAGCAAAAAACCGCTCATCAGTAAAAATATTTTTTCAACCTTGGGATAGTTTCCTTTGACAATCAAAAACCAGATAATAAGTGCGCCAACTGGGACGCTTATATATTTGGTAATTCCCAGAAGTTCAAGACTCGCCGCCACTCCGGCAAATTCGGAGACGACAAGGCCGATATTACCCAGAAAAAGCAGCGACATCATAAATATGGTAGTGCGGAGACTAAAGTTTTCGCGCACCAAATCAGAAAAACCTTTACCGGTTGCTGCGCCGAGGCGCGCTGCCATTTCCTGAATCAGCACAAAACCAACGGTAAGGAACGTCATGATCCAGAGAATTGAAAGGCCAAAGTGGGCTCCGGCAGAAGCATAGGTGGCTACGCCTCCGGCATCATTGCCAGCGGCAGTTGCGATAAGTCCCGGCCCGAGGATGGCGAGAATCGTAAACGGAAAAAACCGCCGGATCCGGGGAAATTTGATTTTGGCAAGCGTAGTTTCAACCATAGTTCTGTTCGCTGGAAAATCCGTTCGTAAATACCTGGCGGATGCGCGCCTTCAACCGGCGCGGCAAATAGACAGAAATCGCATCGCGGAAAGTGACAATCCCCAGCAGTTTATTTTCAGACTTACTGACGACCGGGAGGGCAGAAANNACAAACGGCCGTTTTTTCATAATTGACTCAATCCGGCTGCGGCGCTGGGCCAGTAAAAATTCATGGGCGGCAAGTACGCCGACGAGTTTATTACTTAATTTATTTTCCAGAACATAAATATAGTAGGCAAAGTCAGGCACTTCTTCAGAGTCCTGAATCAGTTTAGTCGCTTCCTCAAAATTAAGATCTGCCGACACCGCCAGATAGTCAGTGGTCATGTAAGCGCCGGTTGTGTGTTCAGGATAGGAAAGTAAGGCCAGAATTTTTTGCCCATCCTCTTTATTCAACAGTGGAAAGACTTTTTGAGCATAAGCGGGGCCAAGAGATATAAAAAGGTCAGCAGCTTTGTCCGGCGGCATGTGTTTAATGACATCAGCCACATCTTCAAGCCGCATTGATTCGATCAAATTTTTTTGCAGTTTTGGTGACAATTCCTCGATAATGTCTGCAGCAATTGGGTCTTTGAGGGCTGCCAGCACCTTGCTTCCCTGCTTATAACCCGGACCTTCAAAAATAATCCGGGCAATATCCACCGCGTGTAAACTTTCCAGATTTTTATACTGGACATTAAACTTCACCTGGCCCTGGCCGCCGAGAAATTGCGCATCTTCCCAGTCCACAATATTGTGCTTGAGGATACCGAAAATGCTGGGAATGTGCAGGCGATGCAACAGCCCTAAAACACTGACGTCCACTCCTCGCAGCCGGATGACTGGCTTTTCCACTTCCAGTAGCAAATCATTGACGCGAGTGAGCCGACGGTCGTCAATGTCGACGATCTGCTTATCGTACATATCGTTGACGAGCTGGATTTCATTTTCGCGGCGCTGAAACGGGGTGAGATCAACGATGTCGGTAGTGAGCCGCATTTGTTTCGTGCTTACTTCGTCAACATCGTGAGCGGGAATATAGACGAGGTCTTTTTTGCGGCCGCGTTTGATGAGTAACCCGCTGATTGGCGGATGGCGCTTATCGAGTTCTCGCACCACCAGATCTTCGAGTGTCCCGATATTTTCCTTGCTCTTATTGAATATTTTTCGTCCGAGGAGTTCCGACAAATACACTTCCATGGGTGCTCCCCCTTTGAAAGTACCGATTTATAATCTGGAAAAATACTCCTCCGCGGCCTGTTGTCGGGAAGAATTTACACTTTTAAACTAGAGAAATTGTAGATTTGTTGTATGAAGCTTGTCAATTGGGAAAAGAAGTATAGCGATTTAATCATATGTTGGGATTACACAAGGATGGTTTTCTATTTTCGCGGTAAGAATTTTATTGGTCGTCATATCAACCCCCACATAGGAACAAATATTACTTTTATCCTTCTTTGGCCAATTTGAACTGATACCAAGTTTTTTATCAGATGCTGATACATTGATCTGATCTGATGTAAGTGCTGTATTATATCGTAACAATGTGTATATCAACTCGTTACAATTTTTGATATGTATTTGTTGTGGTGGAAAATGAGTAACTTGTATGCTATCGATTGTCTCATCTATCCTGTTGTAAATCGATTCAAAAGTAGCCCAATCTATTAAATACATGTAATCTACATATATCCGGCTCTCATATGATCCCAGAAGTATACCTTTTATTCTAATATGCTGGTTAAAATAGTCTTCATTCCAGCCATTCTCAGAGATAAGTATATTTTTCCACCTGGTGAGTTGGGCGTTGTATGTTGAATTGTTAGCAATGAACTCGGTTGGATTTTTTTCAAGAACTAGAAATTCTTGTGTTTTTTTGTTTTGTGCACTGCAATAGCTGTTGATGACAGATGGTTGTGTAAATGGAAAAATTGTCAATAATCCTAATTTATTTCGAAATATAAATCCCAAGATAAGTAAAACTATAAGCAAAAAACCAAGAATAATGACAGCTCGTTGTTTCATGTACAGAAATATGTTTTTTGGAGCGGTGGAGCGGATTTGTTCAACCGATAGTTTACGATCCGTCTGTGAAGAGTATTACTATCGGTTAATCCGCCTTTGGCGGAAACTGCTCCTTACGCATTTAATCAAATTAATTGATGCAACGTTCAAAAATTCTGAAATCAATAATCTGCCAGAGAAATAACCTTGATTTCCGCAGTTTTACCTTGATGCTTAATGTTCTCAGTCACTAAAATAGCCTCGTGTTGTTTTGCCAAAGAAAGAAAAGAAGCATCATAATAGGTAATCCCTAACTTAGAAGCTATATTATAAGTTTCATTTGCCAACTTTTCTGATTCTAATATGAATGAAAGAGGCAGATTGTAAAACTTATTAAAAATAATACGTGCCTGTTTAGGAGATAATTTTTTACTATATAAAAGTACATTTCCAACTTCATATTTTGCAAGTTCTGGAGCAAGCAATTCAATTTTGCCTTTTTGAGCATCTTGCAATATTTTGTCTGCTACATCTATATACTTTTCATTATCGTTACTGAGCCATTTAAGAATTACCGAAGAATCAATAATAACTTTTTGTGTAGTCATTTAGTGGGATCTTCTATCTTTTTGCAGAAATTCTATTGTAGAAGTAGCGTTTCCCTTTCCTTTTATAGCACGAGCTTGCTTAACACCGGCCCAAATTTTATTCCAGTCATACACCTTTTTATGAGGCCTAATAACAATTTCGTCAGGTTTAATAACAGAAATTGTTACGGCTGACATGGGAGATATCCAATCAATAGTTTTACGAATAGAGCCGGGAATCGTAAGTTGTCCACGGTTTCTAACAATAACTGTTTTCATATTTTCAGAATATCTGAAATATTAAATTATGTCAATAGCGGGACCATTTCGAGGCTGGATATTCTACTTTTTCTTAGAGCCTGTTTGAAAACTCCT
>DQGR01000098.1 GCA_003524845.1 Patescibacteria group bacterium | reverse complement strand
TTTATCTTCGCGGTGGATGAACATTACGACGTCTGCATCCTGCTCGATTGCTCCGGATTCACGTAAGTCCGATAACTGCGGCTCACGTGTCCCCCGCGCCTCAACTGCCCGTGACAGTTGGGAAATGGCAACCACCGGAATCCGTAACTCCCGGGCCAGATTTTTTAAATTTTGTGACACATAGGAAACTTCCTGCACCCGGCCTTCAAACTTTTTGCCGGGATTGACGAGCTGCAAATAGTCAACGATAATAAGTTTGACATTTTGTTCCAGTTGAATCCGGCGCGCCTTGGTGCGCATTTCCATAATTGAGAGACCCGGCGTGTCATCGATAAACAGTGGCGCTTCGGCGAGCTGCCCCATAGCTTCTGAGAGCCGAGTGAAATCTTCGTCTGATAATTTTCCGGTTTTGCGTCGCCAGGCATCAATATCAGCTTGAGCAACCAGCATCCGGTCAACCAGTTCTTCCTTGCTCATTTCGAGTGAGAAAAATGCCACCGGAATCTTATAGCCGGCCGCAATATTTTGGGCAATATTTAAAGTAAACGCAGTTTTACCCGTACCTGGTCGCGCTGCCAAAATCAGTAAATTCGACTCCTGCATACCCGCGAGCTTATTATCGAGATCAACAAATCCTGAAGGAACACCGCGAAGTCCGCCGGCTTTTTTGTGCAGTTCATCCAAGCGGTCAAATGAGGCAGCCAGCGCTTCTTTAATCGGGACGAAATCCCGGCGCATATGAATTTGCGAGATGGCAAAAATTTCCTGCTCTGCCGTATCAAGAATCGTCTGTGTTTCCCCTTCGTCTTTAAACGCGGTTTCCGTAATCCGTGCTGCGGCGCTGATAAGCTTGCGTTTCGTGTAGAACCCATGAATAATCCGGCCGTATTTTTCCGCATGTGCTGCGGTGGGAACCGTGTCAAGTAGTTGTGATAAATATTCAGTGCCGCCAGCTGCCTCGAGCTTGCCGCTTTTTTTCACCTCGGCACTTAGAGTCACGAGATCAACCGGTTCATGCCGTTCAAACAAAGACAGCATCGCTTCAAAAATTTGCGCGTGCGCCTCTTTATAAAAATACGCGGGTTTCAAAAACTCAGCTACATCAATCAGCGCGTCTTTATCAAGGAGAATTGCACCTAATACCGATTGTTCTGCGGTTAAGTCGTGCGGTGGAATTCTGGGGTTTGCCATAGGTATAGAAGTTATATACCATTAGTCAACTATTTAATAGTGGCTTCTACTGCTACGAGGCACGACTATTCTAACACTATAACCTGGGTTTCCTCAGGCAGTTTGTCTTTGCTTATGGAAAGCTTCGGTTGCGCAACCACTGCTTCTTTGCCGATTTCTTTGAGAAACTCGCCAACTTCAACCAGCGGTGCAAAATTTTTTTCGTTAAGCCCTGTCCGTTTATAATGCATTGGCAGTACAATCCCCGGTTCCAAAGCGTTAACCACTTTAACCGCATCAGTCGGACCAATCGTAAAGTGTCCGCCCACCGGAATCAGTAAAATATCACAGTTGCCGATTTGTTCAAGTTGCGCTTCTGTCAACTGGTGCCCCAAATCACCACAGTGGACGATGTGAATTCCATCAACCGTAATCCGAAACACCGTATTGGTTCCCCGCTCGCTGCCTTCTGAATTATCATGAAATGTGCCAATCCCGGTGACTTCAACTCCCCGCACTTCGTATTCACCAGGTTCAGAAAAAATAAGTACTTCCGATTCTTCATCTTCAGGTTCTACAGGTTTTGTGTAGTTGTGGTCAGGGTGTTGATGTGAAACCGTCACGATATGGGCTTTTAAGTGATTTTTGGGAAGTTTCAGACCAGTCATTTCCGGGTCATAAGGATCGCAAATTACCGTAGCCAGTTTGCCTTTTAATTTAAATGCGCTGTGACCAAGAGGGATAACGTCCATGGCGACATGGTACTATAGACCACTCAACTTGACAAGACCAATGGCCACGAATACAATTGCCTCGCACTTATTGACTTGCTCAATCAAAAATCTACTACCCGGTATGAATAAAGATACGATTGTTGCGTCCATCATCGGATTTGGTCTCGGACTGGTCGCCGCCATTGCGCTCTGGGTTGTGCCGCGCATTCTGCCAAAACTACCGCAAATTAAATCTCCAAATCAAAAAGAAACTTCCACCACTGCCGCTCAAAATAATACTACTGAAGGACTAACCATCACAACTCCCGTAAACGGTGAAATCAGCCAGTCTGATGCAATTACACTCAAAGGCAAAGCCGCAAATACCAAACTGGTGGTTATTTCTACGGCTGACAAAAGCCAGGTAGTTACCCCTTCTGAAAACGGTGAGTATTCAGCTCCGGTTAAATTAGTTGAGGGAAATAATGATATTGTCGTCTCACTTATCTCAGATGAAACCACTACAACTGAACTGATTAACGTATTTTATTTTGCCGATGATATTTAAATTATGAAACAGCTGATTGTTTTAACCATTATCGCAGGTTTTCTTATGATAGCTTCTTTGTCACTCGCTCAGGAATCGAGTGATTCCAAAAACTCACCCGCTGCATCCTCAATGGTGGATGAGAAAAAAATTCAGGATTTAAAGGAAAAACTGGCGACCAAAGTTGCCGAAATCCGGGAAAACCAGAAACGGGGATTTTTTGGCGAAATTGCCGCGCTCACCAAAACCAATTTTACCCTGGCAGTAGGCAGTAATGAAGTAAAAGTCCGTTTCGACGATGATACCAAAATTTACAAACTCGGCAAAACGAGAACTGAAGGCGCAGCCGTTGATTTAAAAAATTCCTTAACCGCAACCGTACTTGGTTTATACGATGAGGAAAACAAGCAACAGAATGCGAAGGTGATTTTATTGCAACCCGGTCAGCTGCATTTTTCTGGAATCGTAAGCGAAGTTAACCGCACTGCTGGTAATTTTGCGGTCAAATTAAGTGGTGATAAAACCCAGGTTTTTGAATACGAAAAAACTACTACCGCTGATGAATATACCGAAGCCAAAAAAACTGGGAAAAGTGGTTTGTCACGGCTCGTAAAAAATGACTGGGTCGAAGTCTGGGGCACGCCGTTTGAAGACGACAATACTAAAATCGAGGCGATTCGTATCTTCCGGATTCCGCAGGCACTACTTGGCAAACCAGCTGCAGAGGAGGAAACAGAAACTTCACCCAAACCAACGACCACACTGAAGGCTTCTCCAAAAACCAGTCCCAAAGCCTCCCCTGAATCATAACTCTTGCTAAGTGTATAATTTGCATTATGACGACTTCGAAAAAGTTCGATGCTCTGCTCGTTTCAAATCCGGTTAATATCCGCTACCTGACCGGATTTTGGGGTGCAAATCCAGAAGAACGCGAAGCATACGTATTATTGTTTCATAATTACGTTTATCTGCTGACCAATGCTTTATATCTGGAACAGGCAAAACAGCTACCCAAACAATTAAGAATCAAAAATTTGGAATTAAAAGTTAAGGGACTATCCCGGGAAAAACCGCTGACTGCGGTGCTTAAGGAATTATTAGGATCACAAGTTAAAACATTAGGTTTTGAGGAAACTGATTTGACGGTTGCGGAACTAAGAAAACTGGAAATAAAACTACCACTACTCAAACCTACTCCAATTCGCGATCGGATTGAAACTCTCCGCATGTTTAAGCGTCCCGATGAACTCGCAAATATTAAAGCTGCAGCCAAACTGACTGATCAATGTTTCGAATATTTATTAGGCAAACTTAAACCCGGTATCACTGAAACTGAACTTGCCTGGGAAATCGAATCGTTTTTCAGAAAACAGGGAGCAACTAGTGCCTTTTCCCCAATTGTCGCCTTCGGAAAGAATTCTAGCCTTCCCCACTATTCAGGGTCAGACCTTGAAAACGTTGAAGGTCTGACCCTTTCTGATACCTACCTCATTCTGCTTGACTTCGGTGCGCGGGTAAATGGATATTGTGCAGATATGACCCGTGTGGTTTTCTTTGGCAAACCTACGAACGAACAAAAACAAGTCTATCAAACCGTACTTCAAGCCCAGTTCAAGGCCCTCGTGTTACTGGAAACCGGCGAACGCAGTGGACAAATTCTGGATCAGGAAGTACGTAACATTATTGCGCAAGCAAACCTGCCTACGTATCCGCACAGTCTGGGCCATAGTTTGGGTCTGGCAATTCACGAAACTCCCCGGCTATCAATTAAACAAGAGGTACAATTGAAACCCGGCATGGTGTTGACGATTGAACCTGGCGTGTATCTGGAACATAAATTTGGCATCCGGATCGAAGACCTGGTATATATTAATGGGGAAAATAAACTGGAGATTTTGTCTCAGACCCCCAAAGAGTTACTGTCGCTCTAATTAATAGTATTTTTAACCTGCTCCGAGAGCATTTGCAAGAGGTCCTCTTGTAAATTCTTGTAAAGCTAATTTTACCCCATGAGCAAGACTTTCAGTATCACAACAAACAACAAAGTCTTAAAGAAGTAGATTTGAAATGTAGTTAACTACCGTTTAACCTGAAAAACTCAACTACTTGCTGGGGGTTAAGTCGATAACGAGCGTCTCGACCCTCATAAAAACCATATCGCTCAATCATTTCTGGAACTAAAGCTGAACATTCAATGGTGTTTCCGGTCTCTATATCAGTAATAATCATGTCTAAGTCTGTCATTAGTCCGTCATTGAATGGTGAGTGTTTGTATCCTCGCCATTGCATTACTCTAATCTCGTATTTCCTATATTGGTAAATAAAAGATTTTCCGAAACCATTTTCATAAAATGCGTAAGCATATTTTAATGGTAGTGCCAGTTGTTGATGAGTGAGTCTTTGAGATAGCACATAATCGTTGTCAGAAGCCATTAAATTCAACAGCGATTCGCTTCCCAAAAACTCTTCCTGCCTCATGTCTCTTTCAAGTTTTGCTATAGATACACCAGTTAAAGTAGGTAACCCTTTTATTTGTTCTGTGGAATTTATTCCACCAATAACAAAACCACTAGGCTCTACAATTTCCTTACAAGTGTCAACTCCAACTTCGTCGGCTGCTAATTCTCTAAAAATAACTTGGCTATTTTCGGCAATATCTAGGCCAAACTTGAACTCGAGATCGAATTGCATAAAATCATTTTTGACAGTAAGAATTGAATAAGGATAACTGTAAGGAATTGTCGGAAATTCTTGGATTCCTTCACGATGTCCTACAATGTCTATCCTTGGACCTACAAGCCGGGTAACTCGCTCATTCATGACGGGTTTAAGAAGTCTCCTTAACGTATTGTCATCTTGTAATACCGCGATAATTTCGTATTCTGACCACTGTCTAATACAATCCCGGTCATCAAATTTTGCATGCAGGATATTCGGATCATCAGGAGCAGGTGTAAAACCCAAATCCTCAAGTTGCTGTCTTATATTTCTACCTTTTAAAGCATAGTAGCCAGGGGCGCGACCTTGCCAGTGGGAACTTACATCACCACCAATGTGACGATTGTTAACTGTGATATTCCCGTCTCTTTCATCATAATCATAAGAAATAAAGTGAAATCGGTAATTTTCTGCCCTTACAACGGTTATGGCTCTGGTCTTTGACAGATCACCATACCAACGACTGTGATCGCTAAAATTTTGAGGCAACTCATACTCACCAGATACACTAACTGAAATAACAACGTCTCCTTGTTCATACATTAGGGATCTGTTTATTTGCTTAAATCCTAAATCGGTGAGCGATTTTGCTCGCCGTTCCCTTTCTGGATTAATAGGTGTCAATTCATTCATGGGGAGAGAATTATGTCTGAATTTAGGTTGTTGTCAAGCATAACTTAGATACACATCATGGCACTAGTAGCTGGAATATATGGTATAAATCTTGTATAAGTTTCTAAAAACTTGCAAATCTATCCAAATTTGCAAGAGGACCTCTTGCAAAGCTAGGCTCAAAAAGCAGAAAGGATTCTATGTTACCAACGCAAATTCAGTACCTTGTACTGATTACTGATAATTACCAACAAGCCAAAGAATTTTACACGAAAGTTTTAGGTTTTGAAATTGATGAAGAAGTTCCGGAAGATGAGTATGTGCAGTTTAAACTGGATAACATAATTCTCGCTGTTTTTAGCCGGACGCAAATGAGTAAGGTGATTGATGAAAAATATTTGGCAAAGACAGGCGGAGCGCTGTACACCTTTGCTGAAGTTGCAGATGTTGACCAAACTGTGGCCGATTTGAAAACTAAGGGAGTTAAGTTTATCAAAGAACCACGCACCCAACCCTGGGGACAGCGTACCACCTACTTCACTGATCCTGATGGACATATATGGGAGATCCAGAAGTGGATGAAAAAGTAAGATATGTATGTTAGTATAAAATTACTCTGATCCATGAGGCAAAAATTAAGTAGTAAACAATTGGATCGGATTTCTGAAATAGTGGGTAACTTAGGAATTGTCTTTTTAGGAAGTATCATTGCTCCGGTATTTTCAGGGTCAGGACTAAATATATTTTTAGTTTTTATCGGCTTATTATTAGCAACCTATTGCTTTTATCTTAGTTTGCGCATCTTAAGGGAAAAAAAATGATTACCATCGGACCACTGGAAACGTTTTACATTGTAAGTGCAATTTTACTCTTGGCTATCACCATAGTCGTCTACCCTACTCTAAAAGAGCAGTCAAAGCCCAAAAAGCGGAAAAAGTAACGACTGTGCTATAATGAGTTTATGAACGGTCTACCTACCAACTCAAACTGGCATTATAATCCAACTCGTCAGGTTGGTGGGTTATTCGTGGAGTAAAGAGTATTCAACTTTTGAACGAACCCGCCAACCGGCGGGTTTTTTTATGCGGTACTTGCTGAATGAAATGAAGCTTAGAACCGCATAATCCGCAGAAGCGTAAGCGGAGGCGGATTATGGAGAAAAATATGCAACTACCAAAAATTTACGCGTCGCAAGTCAAAAAGCAAACAATTGATATGAGCCTGAGTATTAACCCACTCGGCTGCTCTCCTGTTGTTTTAAAAATGTTAAGAAACATATCAGCTGCTGAAATCTCGTCATACCCAAAACAAAGCGTACTTATAAAGAGCATTTGTCAAAAATTCTCAGTACAACAATCTGCAGTGATTCTAGGCAACGGATCTGAACAATTAATTAAACTAATATGCCAAACCTTTCTCAATCCACAGGATAGTGTCTTAACTGAAAAAGGTTCATTTCCACTCTTTAGCAAAGAAGCTCTGCTTGCAAACGCACGAGTATGCTTTTTTGATGGCAATGGCCGTTTTCAGTGTAAACAAGGAACTCGACTGCTTTTTCTGGCTAACCCGAAAACTCCTACTGGAGAAGCACTGAATAATGATGAAATTAGAGATTTAATAGCACGTTGCAAGCCGGAAATTTCTGTCATCGACGAAACTAATGGTGAATTCTTAGGTGAATCTTTTTCAACTGTAGCTACAAAAACAACCAATGTTATAGTTTTGCGAACATTTTCTAAAGTATTTGGCTTGGCTGGTCTGCGAGTTGCATTTGCGATTGGCGCAAAATCAATTATTGCCAGGCTTAAGGAAACACAACAACCGTTCCCCGTATCAGAGGTTGCGGTTCAAGCTGGTGTTGCAGCCATTAATGATAAACAATTCGTTACTAATACTATTCAGTTTTTCAAAAAAGAACGACAGTTTTTAACTAAAGAATTACAACAGCGCGGATTTCGAGTGTCCAAATCGATGACTAATAATTTATTTATCTGTACTTCTCAAGCTTCAGTAATTATTACTGAACTCAAGAAACTCGATGTTGCAGTTATTGATGGAAAATTTTTCCCTAAAAACCCCCTTACTGGCTTTCGTATATCGATCAAAGACCGTCGTACTAACAAACTTTTTCTGGAAAAACTCGATACAGCTATGGCTTGTGTTAAAGGGAAAAACTTGTTACCCTCAAAGGAGGTTTTATGAATAAAATTCAAACTCTCAAAGGCTTTCGGGACTTTTTGCCCCAGGAGGCAATCAAACGGAATTGGCTGATTAACAAAATCCGGGATACGTTTGAGGCCTGGGGATTTGACCCTTTGGAAACGCCGACACTCGAACCTCTGGAACTGTTTAAAGGCCAGATCGGCGAAGATGAAAAACTGTTTTTTAATTTCAAAGACCAGGGAGGACGTGAGGTAGCCTTGCGCTATGACCAAACCGTACCGGCCTGCAGGGTTGTGGGAGAATACGCCCAACAATTGCCGATGCCTTTTAAGCGTTACCAAATCCAACCGGCATTCCGCTCGGAAAATCCGCAAAAGGGACGGTATCGCGAATTTCTGCAGTGCGATGCCGATATATTTGGTGTGGCTTCACCGTTAGCTGATGCCGAGGTAATTGCGTTATCACTTGATATTTACCGCCAAATCGGTTTTCCTAAAGTCAGAGTTTTAGTTAATGACCGGCAGTTACTCACTAAACTTCCTTACGAAGCAATTGTCGCAATTGATAAACTAAAAAAATTGGGCAAAGCAGGTGTGGTCAAAGATATGGTTGAGAAAGGGATCACTCCGGCTCTGGCACAGGAATATTACAATACAGTCATGAACTTACAACCCAATGAAACCATCAAAACAATATTCAATTACCTCAAACAAATGGGGTTTCCCGAAGACTGGTATGTGTTTGATCCAACTATTGCCCGTTCATTTAGCTACTCGACCGGCCCGATCTGGGAAGTGGAAATACCCGGGTTTCGAAATCAGTCGGTCCTCGGCGGCGAACGCTTTGATAAACTGGTTGCACAAATTTCCGGCGTCAGTATTCCCGGCACTGGTTTTGCGCTGGGGTTTGACCGGACTCTTGAGGCAGCTGAGGAATTTGGGCTTTTACCAATTGTCAAAACTAATTCTCAAGTCTTAGTTACCATTTTCGCGCCGAATCAACTTGAGTCCTCGCAAACTATAGTCAAGACATTGCGTAGTGCTGGACTCAAAGCGGAATTGTATACAGAAACCGATAAGAAAATTGACAAACAGCTCAAATATGCAGACCGTAAAGGTACCCGCTTTTGCATTATCCAAGGCCCTGACGAATTAAGTAGAAACATGGTACAGTTGAAAGATCTGTTTAAGAAAACGCAACAAGAGATGAATCTGGAAGAAGTGATTAATGAACTAAGAAAATAAAGAACTCAAATCCCAGAACTCAATGACCAACAAGAAATTGAGGTTTCCTTGTTTTTCTCGTTGAGTTCTGGTCATTGTATTCTGAGTTCTGATTTTCCTGCCCATGAGCAACCGTCGTTTAACTGCTTATACATTTCTCCTGATTACCGCAATCATCTGGGGCGTGGCTGGGCCGGTGATTAAGTTTACCCTGTTTGAATTTCCCCCGCTCATATTCTTAAGCTACCGCTTTCTCATCAGTGCGGTTGTTGGAATCGCTTTACTCTGGTGGACTAAACCGACATTTCCCACAAATCCTGGTAAGGCAATTGCTACCGTAACACTCGGTTTTCTCACTTCAACCGTCACACTGGGACTTCTATTTCTCGGATTTGCCGAAACGACTTCGCTGGCCGGCATCACGATTTCGGCAATGGGTCCAATTTTTGTCGCACTGTTTGGTGTACTCCTGCTTCGGGAACGGGTCACCCGGCTGGAAACGTTTGGCATGGCTCTTGCGTTCCTGGGAACTGTTGTTACAGTCGTCGAACCGGTCTTTGCCGCCACCCCACGAGTTTTGGAAACAACCATCAGAGGCAACTTCTTTGTCGTTTTATCACTGCTTATCGGCGTTGGAGTAGTCCTGCTTGAAAAGGTTATCTTAAAAAAAGGCGTTTCCCCTTCCGTGATTACCCACACTGCTTTTATTGTCGGCGCATGCACTACGGTGCCACTCATGTTTCTGACTTATCCAATTCAGGAAATTGTCAGCACGCTTACCTCTGCTTCACACGGCGCACATCTGGGAGTCTGGTATATGGCTATTTTATCCGGAACTATCGCCTATATCCTGCATGGCCGCGGTTTGAAGGCAATTGAGGCCAGCGAGGCATCACTTTTTTCCTACCTGGGTCCGATCTTTGGCGTCCCGCTCTCCCTGTTCTGGCTGGGTGAAACGGTGAGCGCACCCTTCGCAATCGGCTGTATCATTATCGCGCTCGGTGTGACAATTGCCGAGTTTAAACGAAAGAAACGCCGGCACTAACCTGACGCTCTCCCATTCCGTTTTGGCAGCCGGTATGTTAAAATAAAACGGTATGAAAACGAAAATTCATCCCGCCTGGTTTACCGACACGCTCGTGACCTGTGTCTGCGGCAAAACCTTTACGATTGGTTCAACCAAACAGACGCTTAATGTTGATATTTGCAGCCAGTGCCACCCGTATTTTACCGGTGAAATGCGCTATGCAGATAGTGAGGGCAAGATTGAAAGTTTTCAGAAGAAAATGGAAACCGCCAAAAAGAAAGCACCAGAATTAGCGCGCAAAAAAGCCAAAAAAGCCAATTTACCTCAGGAAGATGCTTCTCCCAAATCCCTCAAAGAAATGCTCATGGGGGTATAAAACCAGAAAATCACAGAACTCAAATCTAAATGACCAACTTATTGGAGTAAACTGGTTTATTATTTCAGTTTTATTGGACATTGAGTTCTGGGATTTGAGATTTGAAAAATATGAATACTGATATCGCTATTCTCGAATTCCGTCCCGGACCCGGGGGCCAGGAAGCGGCAATCTGGGCGAATGATCTCATGCGTATGTACACCCGCTACGCCAATTTGCAAAACTGGGCAGTTACACAATTATCAACCGATACAATCCGCATTAAAGGCCCGGGTGCATACAATAAATTGCAGTATGAAGCCGGCACCCACCGGGTACAACGGGTACCGCAAACTGAGCGTTCTGGCCGCATCCATACGTCAACCGCAACGGTTGCGGTATTACCGGAAGTTCCTGACACTGAAATCTCCATAAATCCAGCTGACCTCGAACTTGGCTTTTTCCGTTCCGGTGGTAAAGGCGGTCAAAACGTCAACAAGGTTTCCTCTGCAGTCCGCATTCGCCATAAACCAACTGGCATTGTCGTCTCGTGTCAGACTGAACGAGATCAACATCAAAACCGCGCTTTTGCCTTATCAATGCTCAGAGGTAAACTCTGGGAACTCGAAGAAGAAAAACGCCTCGCAAATCTGGGTTCAGCCCGGGCAGTCATTGGCCGCGGCATGAGGAGCGAAAAAATCAGAACCTATAACTTTCCGCAAGATAGAGTCACCGATCACCGCGTCAACAAATCCTGGGGCAGGCTTGAAGATATTCTGGATGGAAAGATAGAAAAAATTATTTCATTCCTAGCCGCCTCTATCTCATAACATAACCATGCCGTACGAAAGGCCATTGTTATTTAACCCAGAAAGAGGATACCATATTTTAACCCCATTGTTGCGAAAAGGAGAAGTAGATTTTGACAACACGCAAGAAATCCAGTCAGTGACAAAAAGAATTTTACGTCAACTTATAGCTGAACTACAAATTCAAAACCAAGTAACTATCACACCAGATATATTAAATGACAGAATTGAACGCACACTGGTACTTACCTCTGCTGATGAATTCATTGAACTTGCTTCTACTCACAACGATTTCACAATTTGCAAAAAAGATAAAATTTCTAATTTAAAAAATCAACTCTTAAATTCTGCCGGATTATTTGGTTCCTATGAAGACACTGACTCAAACCAAATGATTCCAACCATTTTTATCAACTTAAATCCTACAATCCCTCGTCGTTCATTCGAATATACACTTCTTCATGAATGTTCCCATGCTGCAGACAGTATTTCTGAAATAGGCCTCCCTTATTTTGATCAATTAAAGGCTAGCGTTGATCGAAAATATGCCTTAGCTGCACGTATAGGATTCGTATCTATTTCGGGATTTACTGGAGTTATTTTACGAGATGAAATATTACATCAATACCACGAGCTGGCACGTTTATTTCTATCAACGACGGGAGCGGTTTCCTCTTTACTCTTCATTTATTACTCAAAGCTAGAGCGTGTCTTATATCAGATCTCGCCTTACGAGCTTAGAGCAAATATCAATGCCAATCGAGTGGCACTCTTGAATACCGCTGATTCATCCTTCGAACAATAGGAATGATCTTTGAAAAAATCAATATCAACCGCCAAAGGTGGTGAACACCTTATAGATAACAAAACCAAAACGATGATTTGGGTGTAAAAATGAGGCTACGAAGCCTTCGAATTCGTTCAGGCAGTAAGCGATTTTACTGGCTGAATTCCTGAAGCGCGACGATAACCGCTGCTATTATTCAAATGTGACTGTAAATCTGTCAAAGGTTACTTTAAAGGTTTCGAGAAAGGCCTGTCTACCAAGTAGTGGCGGAATGAAATTATTATCGAGGAACCCCACTGGAATTTGCCGTGTGAAGTCGCCGATTTTTACTCTGACTGCCTTTTTCAGCAAAAATACTCTACTTTGCCCACCCACACCCTTGGTTACAATAACTCGAACTTCTTTTACTAATTTGACCCCGAGAACAGAAGCTAAAAACTTTGGTAATAAAGTGTAATCCGCACCGGTATCAACGAGCATCGTTATCGGTTGCCAAAGATCTTTCTCGGTATGCTGAAATAAAACTTCTGCTATCGGCCGTTGTATCACTCCAAAAATTGCTGATTTTTCTTTTTTAAAAGGAAAAGTGACCGGCATATTAACCGATAAGAATAAGCGTACCCTCTTTAGGGATAAAAGTGATAAGCGGCCGGCGCTTAAATTTTTCTTCAATCTGTTTTACTAGTTCCGGCACTTTAGCCGCTTTTTTGGTGGCAAAAATTTTTGAGCCAACAATCATCACAATAGCGCCCCTGTATTTTTCCCAGTTATTTAAAAGAGTTTGTTGTTCGCTACTTAAATGAGAAGTTTTCATGAGTTAAGTATAACATATCTTTTTTGGGGAAAACGTCATGTGAACGTATCGAAGTAGTTTTACTGACTCACTTCCTGAAGTTTCACGGTAACGGTTGCTTCTTTGCTGTCGCGCCAATACGTGACAGTGACGGTATCTCCGACTTTTTTCTTGCCGATGATTGCGGCTACTTCGCCGTCTTCTCCGGCAATGCGTGTCGAATCAATTTTTGTAATAATATCGCCTTCCTGCAGGTTTGCTTTTTCCGCAGGACTTCCGGTCACCACTTCAACTACATAGGCACCTTCCGGCACATCGTTGAGAAGTGCCAGATCTTTTGTAATGGTTTTATACCGAATGCCTAGATACGGCCGGGCAAACTGCCCAGTCTGGTTAAACGTATCAAGTGCTTCTTTAACCAAATTAATCGGTAACGCAAACCCGATATTTTGCCCATCTGATGCCACAGCCGTATTTACCCCAATCACCTGGCCGGCAGAATTTACGAGCGGGCCGCCGGAATTGCCAGGGTTAATCGCGGCATCAGTTTGGATCACGTTATCGAGCTTTTCAGCAAAACTTTCAAACGGACTGCCGGCAGTAATTCCCCGGCCCAGTCCTGAGATAACTCCGGTTGTCACGGTATGGCGAAACTCACCGAGTGCCGTCCCAATTGCCAGGGCAAATTGCCCGACTTTAAGTTTTGATGAGTCGCCGAGTTCAACTGGAACCAATCCTGACGCTTCTATTTTTAATATAGCTAAATCGTTTGACGGGTCGCGGTAAATCTTTTTTACTTCAAATTCTTTATCGTCGTTGGTAATTACCCGATACGTCGCACCGGCTTCCGAAACTACGTGTTTATTGGTGACGATAAGACCATCTGCAGAAATTATAAAACCCGAACCAATATCCTGTTTTACTTCCTGTTCCTGTCCCGGGCGCAACCTGAAACCATTAAACGGATCAAGTTCAAACATCCGGCCAGTTGAGCGCGTGGTAGAGATCCCGACGGTAACAACAGACGGCGAAACTTTATCGACAATATCAACAATATGTGACTCTTCATTGAGAATACGCACATTTTCCGTCAAACCGGGAATGGAAGTATTGGGGGAAATGTTTAAATTCGGCAAAAGCTTTTTTAAGCCGGCTTCAAATGATTTATTTGAAAGCAAGAGCGCTACCGAAAAAAGCAGAATGAACAAAAGCAGAATTTTTTTGGGTAACTTCATATGCTGGACACAATTCTTAATTTACTGTAGAAGTTACGCACTTAATTTTGATTTAGGTTATCCTGTCGTGCTGTCCGCCAGACGGCGGATCAGCATCTAAAAAGCTTGAGATCCTGAAACAAGTTCAGGATGACAAAAAACTGCGTAAATTCTACTATTGGGTAGATTAGTTTGAAATTATACTACAAAGCTGAGAATTTCCTGAAAACTATCATTTGGATGCAGTGAGTAACTCGTATGCTTTCTCAAACTGCGGATCAAGTGCCGCCGCGTCGGTTGCCGACTTCACCTCAAACTGAGGCTTAATGCCTTTTTCATTGATTTGGTCACCTTTTGGCAAAAGCCAACGGGCAGTGGTGATGTGAATTCCGCTGCCGCCGGGTAAATCTTCCGGCGTTTGAATCGAGCCTTTACCGAAACTGGTTTCACCAACCAGCTGAGCCCGGTCGTGGTCGCGCAGCGCTCCTGATAAAATTTCCGAGGCTGAGGCACTTCCCTGGTTGATGAGGACTACGAGTGGGACTTCCAGTAAATTTCCAACGCGTGACACTGAATAGGTTTCCACCGTTTCGTCGCTATTTTCCTGTTTCACCACCACCCCGTTTTTAATAAATTCCGAGGCAATATAAATTGCACTTTGTAAATAACCACCCGGGTTATTGCGCACATCAAGAATAATCCCCTTGACTTTATTTTCAGAAAGTAAGGCGCGAATTTCAGCAACTGCCTGATTCCATTCATCATTAGTCTGATCGCCAAAACGGCTGAGGCGGATATAGGCTACGGAATGACAGTTCACGCTTCTTTCGACAACTCCAGGAGTAACACATTCGGGCTTTTGTGAACTTTTGGTTTCAAAGGCTACGCTTTTAACAATAATCGTGTCGCGGGTAATCGTCAGTTCAATTGGTTCATTGACTCCTTCCCGGGCCACAGCTAACTTGACGCTCGTGCCTTTGGGTCCGCGGATCTTATTGACCGCCTGCGGCACTGACCAACCAAATGTTTCTTCGTCGTTGACTTTAATAATCCAGTCGCCAGCTTTCATGCCGGCTTTTTCTGCCGGATGGTCTTTAAGCGGTGCAATCACCACAATCCGATCTTCTTTTGACCCAAGTTGCGCGCCAATGCCTTCAAACGATCCGTTTAAATCCTGTTTAAAATCTTCGTTTTCTTTTGGCGGTAAAAATACCGTATAGGGATCGCCAATTGCGGAAACCATGCCGGAGATCGCGCCATAGACCATTTTTTCCGGATCAATTTTTGATTTATCAACATATTGCTTTTCCAATCGCCCCCAGACGTCCCAGAATAATGAAAAGTCGATATCCCGGCTCTCCGGGGTAGACGTATTAACAAGTAGTTTTTTCTCCTGCGAAAATGAAACGTCGGTATTTTTACTACCCAGGCGGTATCCGATATTACCGGCAATGAGAAGGATGGTAATCCAGATTGCTAATTTACGAATAATTTTCAAGTTTGGCCTTTTTAAAGTAGATGGCATAGAAGTGTATTGTACACTGAAACAAATCGTAAGAAAATGGGGGTAAAGTTTACTTATGTTTATTTGGGCTATCGACAATTAACAACTGTTTTTCATCTCCGTAGACGATGACGGTTTTATCATGATACGGCCGTAACGACTCAATATCCGCAATCTGCATAAAGGGTAACGTAATTGTCGGCTCATGCACCTCTTCGGCAATAATTGCGCCGACTCCCAATGTGTCAGCTTTCGCAATTATTTCCGCGCGGGCAATCTTTAACGCCAGTATCCGCTCTTCAAGTTCTGAGGGTAGCGTTAATGCGTCCACTGTATCAGTTAACACGATGAGTTTACCTGAAACCGGATGCCCTTTGCCTGAGGTACCACTGAGCGTCTGTCCGGTCAGCTCGAAAATGATGTGTTCATCAGTGACTTCGACTACGGTGCCGTGAAACCAGGCCACGATATCGTTCCGTTCTTTTTTCTTTTCGAAGCCGACCAGGGCTTTTTTTTCATCCAGGATTCTAAAAACGCCGGCAGCTGAAGTTTTAACGAGTTTACGTCGCAGCAAGCCTTTTTTTCGTGCAAAGACTACGCCGGCTTCGACAAAATCACCTTCGTGTACGGTGAGCATACTAAGGGCTTTTGGAGGCGTAGTCGTGAGGATTTTTGCCAGGTTAAACTCGCGGATGGTAGCTTTTGGTACGGTAACCAGAATATCTCCCGGGGCAATCTTTGTGCCAGCCGTATGGGTTGTCGTATCACCGGCTACCAGTTTTAAGGTCAAACGGGCTTTCTTGTGGTACATGGGCAAGTAATTTTTTCAGGTTAACTCGCTAAACGGTAATAAAGCCAGGTGCCGCGCGTACTTGATGGCCCGGGCGACAAACCTTTGGTGTTTACTGCAAATTCCGGTGCGCGTGTGCGCATGCAGCCGGCCGCGTTCACTCACATAACGCGCGAGCGTGTCGACTGCTTTGAAATCAGGCATGGTATTGGTCTGACAATACGGGCAATTGGTCGGGACTGGCCGGCGTTTGATTTTTCTTGGTTTCATCGGGTAGTAGATTTTCGATTTTTTATTAAAAAATGATCGAAACTATCTCCTCCATTATATTTAATTATTTATTTCAATTTCCTTTTATGTATAAATTTGATCCTGTTTTTATCGAAAATTCACTACCCGATTTCATCAAATTGAAGCGGTTTACCTAGCCTCGGATATGCAATTTTCACCACCTGATTAAAAAGGTATATCGCTCACATCAACTGATTCATTCGGTGTCGCAGCTACTTCAGGCGTTGATTCTGGTTTTGGTTTCACTGCTGCATCGGTTTCGCTCGCCGTGCTCACTTGGCTTGTCTGCGCCGGCGCTGGCGGTTGCGACATCTGCTGAACCGGTGGCCGCGTTTCCTGAGTTCCGGCTTCGCCGCCTTCAAGCGCGCGGCGGGAATCAAGAATAATCATGTCCTCGATCACAATTTCGGTGGTCTGCCGCTGATTTCCATCCTGACCCTGCCAGCTACGGGTCTGCAGCCTACCCTCAACAAACACTTTCTTGCCTTTAGTCAATAGCTGACTACATAGTTCCGCGAGTTTGCTCCAAGCGACAATCCGGTGAAATTCGGCGTCTTCTTTTCGCTCTCCGGCTTCGGTGGTCCAGGACCGGTTGGTCGCCATTCCAAACGTACACACAGCAACCCCGTTAGGAGTGTATCTGAGTTCTGGATCACGTGTTAAATTACCTATCAGCATTACTTTATTCAGGGAACGCACTGACATAAATTACTTCACCTCTTCCAGTTTGACTACCTTTCCTGGTTTCCGAACCCGTTCCAGTTCTTTTTTAACAATCAATGAGCGCAACAACGATTCGTCTAGTTTAAATCGGCTGAGTAAATCCCGTGGTGAATCCGATTTTGTATCCGCAGAAATGACCGCGGCAAAGTAAAACCCTTCGGTCTGTTTTTTTATGGGATAGGCAAGCTTTCGTTTGCCCCAACTTGAGAAATCGCCCACGGAAAATCCGGATTTGGTAAGCAGATCTTTGAGCTTGACCTCGTTCTGTTTTTCGTCCGTATCCGGTCGCACTACCATGACTACATCGTACGTCTGCATGATCGCATTTTACCATAACTTTCCCAAACAAGCCAGAACAAGCCAGAACTCCTTGTCCCTCAAGATCGAACAATAACTTTTCTATCCTTCTCTTTTTCACCGCTGTTCTCTTATAATGAAACTATGAATTGGTTTGGATTTGCCTTACTCTCAGCTTTTTTTGCGGCCCTCACAGCGATCCTTGCTAAAATCGGGATTCGCGACGTCAACTCAAATTTGGCTACTGCAGTACGCACGATTGTAATTGTGTTTTTTGCCTGGGGCATAGTTTTTTTTGAGGGGACGACGAAACAACTCGGTAAAATTTCTTCTTTTTCTTTGCTGTTTTTGGTCTTGTCCGGACTGGCAACTGGACTATCATGGCTCTTCTATTTCCGCGCCTTGCAACTCGGAAACGCTTCCCAGGTAGCACCAATTGATAAATTAAGTCTTGTCATAACCATTATCCTGGCTGCATTTATTCTCAGAGAAAAGGTCACCATGCAGATACTTATGGGTGCGGTACTCATGGTAATTGGCGCAATTCTGGTGAGTTTAAGCAAATAATCGAGTACAATCTAGATATGAAACGGGGTTACAAACAACAATATAATTTACCGTTATTAGTTCTTTTTATTGGAATTTGCCAGTTTGCCGGAATTATCGGTTCGCTGTTTACCTTTTCCGCAATTCCCACCTGGTATGTCACGCTTACTAAGCCTATATTTAGCCCGCCGAACTGGCTCTTTGGCCCCGCTTGGATTTTACTCTACACGCTGATGGGAATTGCCGCGTATCTAATCTGGCAAAAAGGGTATACGAAATCAAAAATCCGTGAAGCGCTCGGGTTTTTCAGCGTACAACTCGTATTAAACAGCCTCTGGTCAATTATTTTCTTTGGGTTTCACTCACCGCTCGTTGCACTGTTTGAAATATTTATGCTCTGGACCGCAATCCTTGCCACGATATATAAATTTTATCCGTTGTCAAAACCAGCCGCGTATCTGTTATTTCCATATCTGGCCTGGGTTACATTTGCTACCATACTTAATGCGGCAATTGTTTTCCTCAACTGACCAACTGACCAATTTCTGCCTTGCATTTTTCGCCGTTTCTTTGTATGGTAGGAAAACCCCTCTGCATTTTTTCTTCAAAAATGTTCGGGTTCACAAACTGCCTATGATTGCTTTAGTTAAAAACTGGGTACATACCCTTCCTGATCGCAAGCGCTATATTGAGGTGATAACTGCAAGTTTGACCGTTCCGGTATTGCTGACAGTGATCTATTCCAATATTACAAATATCCGCAGTAACAATAAGACTAATGCTCAGGAACCGGAGAAAGTTCAAAGCGCACAAGTGCTGCCACAAAGCACCGGCTTGACGATTGAAATTAAAGAACCACCAGCTCAAGCTTTTATTCCGGCCACTAAATCAACTGAATCTGCCAGTAACGCAATTCCTTCGCCTTCGCCAGAGGTAAAGGAATGCACTAAGGAAGTCCCACCAGTTGAACTAATAAGTCCAAACGAAAATGAAACAGTTACCACCAATCCTCTGTGCATCGATATTGCCGTCGAACAGGGTGACTTCTGTTCCGTGGTCTGGTCGTATAAACTCAATAACAGCAGCTGGTCTGAGTTTACTGGCAAAGAAATTTGTCTGTACAACGTGGATAATGGCGCTAAAGAGCTCGAAGTCCGCATCCGCTCAATTGCGGGAAGCGACGAAGTGATTCTGAAACGCAACTTTAATTACCAGGGCGGTCCACTCAGTTCTCCCGAAGTCGCTCCCTCTGCCTCTGCCTCGGCAAACCTTTCGGGGTAAACTGCGCCTGCATTCCTCTATTGATTTTTGAGCTATATTTTGTTAGTATACGCTTACTAAACATGAAGCGGATATTTCGTATGTCCGCTTCTTTTTTT